>JAEYOT010000264.1 GCA_023411445.1 Pseudomonadota bacterium | reverse complement strand
GAGCTGGGCAGCACCGGCCTGCGCGTGCTGGGCGTGGCCGAGGCTCGCGTCAGCGCCGAGCACGACGTCACGCAGGTGCCGGAGCTGTGCTTCCGCGGCTTCGTGGGGTTCCGCGATCCGGTGCGACCCACGTCCGCGCAGGCCGTGTCGGATCTGCACGAGGCCGGCGTCGCCACGTACATGCTCACCGGCGATCACCCCGCCACGGCGGAGGCCGTCGCGCGTGAGGTCGGGCTGTTGCCGCCGGGCGGTATCGTGATGTCCGGCGGCGCGCTGGCTCAGTTCACGGATGAAGAGCTGGACGCGCAGCTCGGCCGCGTGCGCGTGTTCGCGCGCGTCACGCCGGCGCAGAAGGTGCGCATCGTGCGCGCGCTGCAGCGCGCAGGTCGCGTGGTCGCCATGGTCGGCGACGGCGCCAACGACGCGCCCGCCATTCGCCTGGCCAACGTCGGCATCGCCGTGGGCCGCCAGAGCACGGCCGCCGCGCGCGCTGCTGCGGACGTGGTGCTCACCGACGAGCGCATCGAGACGCTGGTGCACGCCATCGTCGAGGGCCGCGCCATGTGGGCCTCCGTGCGGGACGCCGTCTCCATCTTGGTCGGCGGCAACCTCGGGGAGATCGGCTTCACGCTGGCCGCTGGTCTGCTCGACGGTCGGCCGCCGCTCAACCCACGCCAGCTGCTGCTCGTCAACCTGCTCACGGACGTGGCGCCCGCCATGGCCATCGCGTTGCGCCCTCCCTCGCTGGATACGCTGCGCGCCCTACGCACCGAAGGCCCGGAGGCGTCCTTGGGCCAGCCCCTCAACCGCGACATCGCGCTGCGCGCCCTCGTCACGTCGCTCGGCGCTGGCAGCGCCTGGATCTTCGGGCGCTTCGGCGGCCGTGAGCGCGCCAACACCGTCGGCTTGCTCGCGCTCGTCGGCTCTCAGCTCGGGCAGACCTTGATGTCCGGCAAGATGAGCCGTCCCGTCGTCGTGACCAGCGTCGCCTCCGCCGCAACGCTCGCCTTGATCGTACAAACGCCGGGCGTTTCACAGCTCTTCGGCTGCAAGCCGCTCGGTCCCATCGGCTGGACCACCGCCATCGGCGCCTCCGCCGGCGCCACCGCGCTGGCCAGCTACTTCCCGGAGCTCGTCAGCGCAACCATGAAGCGCCTCCACCTCGACAAGCCGGTCATGGTGGAAGATCTCGACGCGCTCGAGCCCTAGAGCCTTGCGTGGTGGTCAACTCGCGCTGGCGCGGCTGCTGGTGACGAGCGACTGCAGCGTGCGGCGGAGCTCGGCGACGTCGAAGGGCTTCTCGAACTTGGCGTTGGGGACGCTCTCCAAGAAGGCGGAGACGCGGAGCATGCTCACGCCGCCAGTCATGAACACCACGCGCGGCGCGAGCGCTGGGTATTCGCGGCGCAGCACCTCGAACAGCTCGATGCCGGTCATGCCGGGCATCATCAGATCGCACAGGATGGCGTCGTAGCCGGTTGGATCCGCGTCCTTGCGCAGCACCTCGAGCGCTTCTGCGCCGCTCTGCGCCACGACCAAGTCGTGCTCGCCTTGCAGCAGCACCTTGAGCGTGTGCGCCACCACCGACTCGTCATCGACGATCAGCACGCGCCCGCGCTCGCGCCCGCCGCTGGGCTCCGGCAGCGCGCGGTCGGACTTGCGCGGCACGATCGGTGACAGCTTGGACGCCGGGAAGGAGAGCGTGAAGGTTGCGCCCTGGCCCGGCTTGCTGTCGACGGTGATGTCTCCGCTGTGGGTCTGCACGATGCCGCGACAGATGGGCAAGCCCAGGCCAGTGCCGACCCCCACCGGCTTGGTGGTGAAGAACGGGTCGAAGATGCGACCGAGCAGCTCGGGCGCGATGCCTGGACCGTTGTCGGCCACCTCGGCCACCACGCGCTCCCCTTCGCTGCGCAAAACGACGCGGATCAGGTTCTCCTGCTCGCCCTCTCCCTCGGGGAAAGCCTGTACGGCGTTGAGCAGCAGGTTCAAAAACACTTGCTCCAGGCGGCTGGCGTTGCCGTCCACCGCCGGCACGGTCTGGTAGCGCCGCTCCAGGCGAGCGCGGGTGCGGATCTCCGGGTAGGCGATGTTGATCGCCGCCTCGATCACGGTTTCGAGGCTCACCGGTTGGCGCGCCGTCTCCTCCCCTCTGGCGAAGGTGCGCAGGTCACGCACGATCGAGGCGACGCGATCGGCGCCGTGACAGGCGTCTTGCACCCTGACCATGAGCGTCTCGATGCGACTGGGATCGGCGGCGGCCTTGGGTAGCTCGCGCTTCAGGTACTCCAGGTTCAACAGCACGTAGGCCAGCGGGTTGTTGATCTCGTGCGCCACGCCCGCAGACAGCACGCCCAGCGCGGTGAGCCGATCCGCTTCGAGCAGCTTGAGCTCCATGCGCTTGCGCTCGGTCACGTCGCGCGCGAACGCCAGCACCGCAGGCCCGCCTTGGTACTCGATGGGGATCGACGAGATCTCCACCGTGTGCTCTTCGCCGCGCTCGTCGATCGTGCGGTACTCGGCGCGTTCATCCAAGCCGCCCTTCTCCAACAGCCTGCGGATGCGCGTGGCCGCGCGCTCGCGATCGTCCGGGTGTAAGAAATCCGTGAGCATGCGGCCGGTCCCCTGCGCGGCGTTGCTGAGGCCGAGCAGCTTGGCTGCGCGCGCGTTGAGGAACAGCACGACCGGTCCACGCAGGATGGCCACGCCGTCCGGTGCGCCGTCGACGAGATCGCGGAAGCGCTTCTCCGACTCGCGCAGCGCCTGCGACGTCGCCGCGCGGGAAGAGATGTCGCTCACGAAAGAGACCGTGATGGTGCGGCCTTCCAGCTGCGCGCGGCTCTGGGCCAGCTCGATCGCGATGCGAGCGCCCGAGCGGTGGACGAGCACGGTCTCGAGCGTGCTCGGGATCGCCTCTCCGGCCATCCGTCGCGCGGTCAGCTCGAGGAGGCGCGGCAGCTCTTCCGGCGCGATCATGCTCATCGGCTCCCGCTGCATCAGCTCTTGCTGCTCGTAGCCGAGCATGCGCGCCAGATCGGCGCTGATGAACAGGTTGTGCGGCACGCCGCTCGTCACGTCCGTGATCGCAAGGCCGGTGCCGGAGCTCTCCGCTGCCTGCCGCAAAGCATCGAACAGGCTGGCGCGCAGCGATTCCGACAAGTCCAGCGACCCGGACATAGACCTTTTAGTTTATCGCGTTCGGCTCGCTCGGTGACAGGGAGACCGGAGCCAGACGTATAAGTCCAATAAATGAGCGCGCTTTGGCGGGAAACTTGGCCGACGCCGAGCGTGTGTGGAAAGGGAGGTGACATGACCTCCCGAGCCCTGGCCGGCGTCGCTGTCATCCTTTTCACTACGGGCTGCGGCCTCTTTCGTCACTCGAGCGCCGTCAGCACCGTGAACGCGCAGGTGACGCAGCCGCCGGCGCCGCAAGTGGCGGCTCTTCCCGCTGAGGCGGCTCCAGCGCCCCAGCGGCGGGTGGGAGACTTCTTCGTTCACCGCTTCAGCGGCGCGTTCTCGGACGAGCCACTGACGCTCGTTGAAGAGGTGGTGGCCCGCGAAGGCGACAGCTGGGTCGTGGACTATGCCTTGTCGCAGCGCGAGCGGCTCGAGCGCCTGCGCGTTCGCTTTGACGCGAAGACGGGCGAAGCGCTCACGGCCGCGCGCCTCCACGGCACCGCTGAGTCCGCCGCAACGCTGATGGACTACGAGGCGCTGATGGCGCGCACCATCTACAGCGCGGACGTGAACGACGGCTTGCTCTCGACCAGCGCGCAGACCTGCTTGGTGGGGGCAGAGGAGCTCGACTGCGAGACCAAGACCTACAAGGTGTGGGTCGGTGACGCCCCGGCCACGCTTTCGGTGGTGCACTCCGCGCGCTTCGCGGATCGGGACGTGGCCGGTGAGATCACCACCGACGACGGCAAGTTGATCTACCGCGCCGAGTTGCTCGAGGTGCGCCGCGGCAGCACGACCCGCGGCGTGGCCTCTCGCTACTGAGCCGCGCCGGCGCGTCGCGCCGAGGTCGCGCTCTTGTTTCGTCGCGCGCGCGGCGCGAAATGTTACAGAATGTGTCCACGCTGCGAGACGATCTGGCAATCAAGCTGGACGGAGGGACGCGCGCCGCGGCGCAATCGACGCCGTTCGCGCGCTAGCGCTGGACGCTAGCCGGGGACGTCCTACATACCGGTCCACGCGGGTATCAGCGTGATTTTCGGACACATTCTGCAACATTGCGTGGCGCTTGCCGCAGCCTGGAGCGCGCGCCCATGTGGTTAGTGCTGACGGCGCTCAAGCGCCCGTACACGTTCGTCGTCATGTCGCTGCTGATCGTCCTGATCGGCGCGCTGTCGATCGTGAAGATGCCGACGGACATCTTCCCCAACGTGGACATCCCCGTCGTGTCGGTGGTGTGGAACTACGGCGGGCTCACTCCGCAGGAGATGGAGAAGCGCGTCACCACCAACTTCGAGCGCTTTCTCACGACCGTGGTCAACGACATCGAGCACGTGGAGAGCCAGACGCTCACCGGCGTGGCGGTGGTGAAGGTGTTCTTCCAACCCAGCGCCAAGATCGAGGAGGCCATCGCGCAGATCACGGCCGTGTCACAGGCGGCGGTGCGGCAGATGCCGCCGGGCGCGACGCCGCCGCTGATCATCCGCTACAGCGCCTCCAACGTGCCGATCGTGCAGCTGGCGCTGGGTAGCGACACGCTCAGCGAGCAGCAGCTGTTCGACACCGGCGTCAACTTCATCCGCGCGGACATCGTGACGGTGCCGGGCGCGCAGGTGCCGTGGCCCTACGGCGGCAAGCAGCGCCAAGTGATGATCGACATTGATCCCAAGCGCCTGTACGC
>JAEYOT010000263.1 GCA_023411445.1 Pseudomonadota bacterium | reverse complement strand
CAGCGCTATCCCACAGCCCCAGGTACTCCGCCCCCACGCGATCCACCAAGACCGGGTTGGTGCCGGCGATCGCGACGTGGCCGGGGAGCGCGCGCACGTGCTGAAAGCCGTCACCCGCCATCGCCGGCGCTCCGTCCACCAACACGATGTCCGGCAGCGAGAGCTCCAGCACGTCCACCATCCGCTCGGAGAACAGCTCGAGCGAGCGCAAGTATTTGGCGCGGTCTTCGGGCTCGCCTCGCTTGCGCTCCACCAGGTATTCCTTGAGCTCGGCGTGCATGCGCCATTTCTGGTTGTAGGCAGGCGTGGCGTCCGAGCGCATCACGGTGCCTTGCATGCCCTTGATCGCGATCGACACGACCGAGTAGCGATGTGCCTTGAGCTTCGGCACCGTGATGAAGAGGCCGCGCTCCAGCACCTCGGCCAGGAGCTTGGGCATCAGCAGCGTCGGCACGTGGCTGGCTTCGATGCCGGTGATACCGAGCGGCTTACCCGGCTGCTCGCCCTGCACATCGAACACCCCGTCGTCGTCGAGCGCCACGAGCGGCACCTGCTCGGCTTCGGCCATGGCCGCGTAGCCGGAGACCTGCACGGCGCGCTGCCAGTGCTGGTGCGAGTTGCCGCAGCCGTCGGCGATGATGACGCGCTGGTGCCCGCGCTCTCGCAAGCAGCGCACGACCCCACGCGTGAACTCCACGTCCGTCACGCGGCCCCTCACGCCGTCGTCACCGCCGGACTTGGCCGGGTCCTTGAAGCCATCGAAGCCGCACAGGTTCGGCTTGAGCAAGATGGGCGCGTCCAAGGGCCGCTGCGGTACCACCGCCTGGCACGCGCGCTCGCCGAGCTCGCGCGGGCTGTTACCGCTCAGCACCGTCACCGCAGAACGATCGCTCCTCAGCCGCTCGATGTGCTCTTGCCGCAGCCGAGCGCCGTCCACCTTCTCGAGCGCGACCACGGGAGCCGCGGAGTGCTCACGGCTCGCCGGGCTGGCCTGGGTGAGGGTATCGGGGACGGTGGCTCCCGGCTCCTGCGCCGGCGCGAGCGCGCTCGGCGCAGGAGCAGCTGGCGTCGGCGTGGCCCTCGTCGCGGCGCTCACGCTCACGCTGGCCGTGCTCGCGGCGGCGCCAACGGAGGCACGCTCGCGCTTGCAGCCCGAAATCCCGGCCAGAACCAGCACCGCCCACGCGACGCGACGGCGCGAGGTCAGGCTCAGGGACAGTCCGCGCCGCCCACGGCCTGCGCCCCCTCGTCGAACCACGTGAGCAGCACGCGGCGCTCCTCACTGCTGAGGGGCGCCGGGTTGACGGTCTCGTCCTCGGGCGGCATCAAGTCGAGCTCGACCATGCGCTGCATCATCTGCCAGCGCGGCTGCTCCAGCGCCGAGTCGTCGACCTGCGTGTCCTCGAACGTGACCAGCGGGAACGGCGCGCCGTGCCGGCCTTGGCCGACGTGACAGACCCGGCACTTGCGCGCCAGCACCACGTCCACCTCGCACCACGTGACGGTGCCGGTCGGCCCCGGGTCGGCGGGCTCGTCCTTCTCCGAGCTACAGGCGAGGTTGCCCAGCGCCGTACCGACCACGAGACCCAGCGCCTTCGCCAGCGAACCCATCTAGCTCAGGGATTATTACCTCGCCGCTATCGCAGCAAGGCCCAAACCATTCGCCGGAAGAACGCGCAGGGGATCTGCGGTACGTCAGACCGTCGTGATGGTCACCGGCGGGTATGCTCGGCCAACTGTGGCCTAGCTTTCCGCTCGGCTTGTGATCGCCATGCCGCACATCCGCCACGCCGTCCGATACGGTGATCGGCGCCTTTGATAAAATCGAGTTATTTCCGGGCGGTATCTCGCAAGCCGACCTGCGACCCCAAACAGCGGCCAATCAGCCGGCGTGTGACATGTTGACGGTCTGACCGGCGAACCCCACGTTCATGCGCAGCCGGCGCTATCCGCTGGTGTGCCTGGCATGAGCTCGTTCTTCCTCGTCTCTCTCGTCGGCTGGGTCGCAGTCTCGCTGCTGGCGCTGCTCCGCTCTCGCTTTTACGCCATCTATCGCGCGATCACGCTCGGCCTGCACGTGCTGTTCACGGCCGCGCTGGTGCACCGCTTCGAGGCGCTCCTGCCGCTGTACATCTACCTGCACGCCACCGTCTTCGTGCAAGCGGTTGGGCTGATCCGCCCGCGCATGCGGGGCCGGCTCTACCGCGCGCTGATCAGCGTACCGGCTTCGTTCTTCGCGGCCGGCACGCTGCTCTCGTTGCCCTGGGTGCTGCTCCGCATCTTCGGCGTGGACGCGCCGGGCGTCTTCGTGCCGTACGTGGCTGCGGCCATCGGCGTGATGCAGTCCTCGTGGTCGCGTGAAGAAGCGCGCGACATCGTCGTCGCTGACCGCGAAAAAATCCCTGCTCTGTCGCGCCTCGCGCCCAGCGCGGCCCGCGTGCAGCGGCCGCTCCGCGTGGTACAAATCACCGACCCGCACCTGGGCCCCTTCATGTCCGTGCAGCGCCTGGCGGGGATCTGTCAGCGCGCCGTGGACAAGCAGCCGGACCTGATCGTGCTCACGGGTGACTTCCTGACCATGGAGTCGCAGCACGATCCGCGCCTCTTGGAGCAGGCGCTCGCGCCGCTGGCCCAACTGCCAGGCCGCGTGTTCGCCTGTTTCGGCAACCACGATCATGAGGCGCCGGAGATCGTCCGACGCGCTCTGGCCGACAACGGCATCACGCTGCTCATGGATTCCGCGGCGCTGGTCGAAACCGAAGCCGGACCCGTGCAGCTGCTAGGGATGGACTTCGTGTGGCGGGACCGCAAGCAGCACCTCGCGCGCGTGTGCGCCGAGCACCCTCGAGCCCCCGGACACTTGCGCATCGTGCTCCTGCACGATCCGGGAGCCTTCGTGCACCTACCCGAGGGCGAGGCGGACTTGGTCCTGTCCGGTCACACGCACGGCGGGCAGGTCGGCTTGGTCAGCTTGGGGCTGCCGTATACGATGATGCGCGCGTTCGTAAAAATGCCCGACCATGGCCTGTGGGCTCGAGGCACCGACCGGCTTTACGTTCACCGTGGAACGGGTCACTACGGGTTTCCGCTGCGGCTCGGGGTGCCGAGTGAAGAGGGCGTGCTCAACGTGCACTCACTGACGCACCACGGCGCTGGAGCCACCGCGCCGTAGGAGCGGCCGCCTCGGCTCGCGAGGCGTGGAGTCCGGTGGGTGCGGTGTCGAATCGGTGCTATGGGAGCGCTCGTCAGGTGCGCTCGTGCACGTAGCCCCACCCTCTGTGAGCTCGGTGCTCTCGTACGCGCCGGGCGACGTGATCGCCGGCAAGTACGCCCTCGAAGAAGTTCTGGGCGAAGGCGGCATGGGCGCCGTGTTCCGTGCGCGCAACACCGCCATCGACATGCCGGTGGCGCTCAAGCTGATCCGCGCCGATCTCAACCGTGAGCTGTTCAAGAGTCGTTTGCTGCAAGAAGCGCGAGCCGCCGCCAAGCTGACTCACCCCGCCATCGTGCGGGTCTTCGACGTCGGGCAGACCGCGCTCGGCGATCCCTTCATCGTGATGGAGCTACTGGAAGGCGAGAGCCTCGCAGCCATCATCGAGCGAGAAGGAGCGCTGCCTCCGGAGCGCGCAGTTCAGCTGCTGCTACCGATCGCGGACGCGCTCTCGGCAGCGCACGCCAAGGGTTTCGTCCATCGCGACGTCAAGCCGGACAACGTCTTCGTCGTGGTGGACGAGGGCATCGTGCAGCCCAAGCTGGTGGATTTCGGCATCGTCAAGCAGGACTACCGCGACGGTGAGCACCACCTGACGCTAGCCGGAGCCGTGCTCGGTAGCCCTGACTACATGTCGCCGGAGCAGGCGCGGGGGCTGGAGCAGGTGGATCTGCGCAGTGATGTCTGGTCCTTCTCCGTGATGTTGTACGAGGCGCTCACCGGCGCCGTGCCGTTCGAGGCGGACAACTACAACGCCCTGCTCTGCGCCATCATGGAGAGCGCCCCACCCTCGCTGCGCGAGCGGGGCGTGGCGGACGAGTCGCTCGCTGCGATCATCATGCGCGGCCTGCGCAAGGCTCCGTGCGAGCGGTACCCGTCGCTCGGCGTGATGGGCAAGGCGCTCGCCTCCTGGCTGATGGATCAAGGCGTCGCGCAGGACGTGTGCGGCGTCTCGCTCGAGTCCAAGTGGCTGTCACGCCAGACGGATCCGAGCCAGGCTGGCCGCGCCTCCTTTCCCTCGCTGTTCGATGGCACGAGCGAGACGACGTCGGGCGTGCGCGCACGCACGTTCGCCAGCGCCCCCACCGTACAGGCTGCGGCGGCCGGAACTCCGACGTCGCTCCTGCCGGTGGAGCAGCGCTGGGCGCGTCCAGCGGCTCGGCGCTGGGTCGGCAGCGCGCTCGGCGTGGTGGTGGTCGCCGGCAGCGCGCTCTGGCTCTC
>JAEYOT010000223.1 GCA_023411445.1 Pseudomonadota bacterium | reverse complement strand
GCTCTTGGCTTGGCCGGAAGCAGGAGGCGAAGCCCGCGCTCGCTTCGTCGAGAGCGCCGAGGGCGCCTCGCTCATCGTGCAGTGCACCAGCGCCGGCATGCAAGGTGCGGACTCCGGAGAGCCGCTGGCCCGGCTCGTGCCGTGGTCGGCGCTGCCCGAGCACGCCTTAGCCTACGACCTGATCTACGCGCCGCTGGAGACACCTTTCTTGCGCGCTGCGCGAGAGTCCGGACGCCGCGCGCTGCACGGGCTTCACATGCTGGTAGGGCAAGCACAACTGGCGATTGAAATCTGGCTCGGGCAGCTGCCGTCGGCTGAGCCCATGCTCCAGGCGGCGCTCGATGAGCTGGCCCGGCGGGGGCGCCCGTGAAGAAGCAGCCCAGCTGGCTCGGCTCGCGTGACGGCGCGTGGCCGTCGGTAGAGGTTGGCGGCGCGATCGAGAAGGCCGAGGCGGAGTGGCTGCACACCAACGGCGCCGGTGCCTACGCCATGAGCACAATCGCGCTGATGCACACGCGCAGGCACCACGGATCGCTGGTCGCGGCGCTGCCGCCTCCGCTCGGACGCCACGTCATCCTGAGCCACGCCGACACCACGCTCACGCTCGACGGGGAGAAGCGACAGTACCGGCTCGCGACGCACCAGTTTCCCAACGTGGCGCCCACGCCCGGCTATCGCAACCTGCTGAGCTTCGCGCAAGATCCGATCCCGCGCTGGGTGTTCCGCACCGGCAATGGCACGCTCGAGCGCACGCTGTGCTTGGTGCGCGGCGAGAACGCGGTGATCATGGGCTATACCTGGTCCGGCGCCGGCCTGGCGCGCATCAGCTTGCGCCCGCTCATGCCGCTCAGACCGGTAGACTCGTTGATGCGCGAGCACGGCGGCATGGAGCAGGTCGTCGCGCTCCGGCCCAGCATCGTGGAGCTGCGGCCGGTGGAGCGCTTGCCGTCGATCTTCTTCGCTCACGACGGCGTGTTCATGGGAGCGCCGGACTGGTGGCGGCGCTTCGAGTACCTGGCCGATCGCGGCGAGCACGCGGAGTTTCAGGAGGACATGTGGACGCCGGGCGTGTTCGAGCTGCCGCTCGAGCCGGGACGCACGTCGTACCTGGTCGTTTCGGTGGGCAAGCGCCTCGAGCGTCCGGCGGCCGAGATGGTGATGGAAGCGTGCGAGGCCATCAGCCGAGAGGCGCTGGGCGTGGGGCGACCGCCCGCGGTGCGGCTCTTGTCGGTCGCGGCCGAGCAGTTCTGTTTGGACGCGGCCAAGCCGCCCATGATCATCGCTGGCTATCCCTGGCACGCGCCGTACACGCGGGACTTCTTGCTCGCGCTGCCAGGCCTGACGCTCGCCCGCGGGCGCACGGATCTGGCCGTGAGGGCGCTCCCCACCTTGCTGGCCTCGCAGCGCGGCGGTTTTTTGCCGGAGTTTTTGGTGCAGCCGGGGCAGCCGCGCGCCAAGCCGCTGCCTGACGCCACGCTGTGGTTGTTCGAGGTCGCGCGGCTACTCTTGCCGGAGCTGGGGCCAGAGCACGAGGCGCTCAAACGCCAGCTCTACAACGCGCTGGTGCGCGGCTTCGCGCGGCTGCAGGGCGGCATCCGGCGCTGGGGCTGGCTCTCGCACGACGGCTTGCTCGTCAACGGCGCGGAGCGCATGGCGCTCACTTGGATGGACGCGCGCACACCGGACGGCCCGGTCACGCCGCGCCGCGGCATCGCGATTGAGCAGCAGGCGCTGTTCACGCAGGCTACCGGCACGTTGGCCAAGCTGGCCCGCGAGCACGGCAACGAGCGGCTGGCGGAGGCGTGTGAAGCCGCCGGCGTCAAAGCGCGCGCTTCGTTCAAGTCGCGCTTTTGGTGCCACGATACGGACTTTCCTTACGATTGCGTGAGCGAGTCGCGCGACGCTCAGGACGCCTGGGTGGACGCGAGCATTCGGCCGAACGCGCTCATCGCGCTGGCGGTGGATCCCAGCTTGTTCGAGGACTGGCAGGCGCGCGCGATCGTGGCGCGGGTACGAGCCGAGCTGCTCACGCCGCGCGGCATTCGCAGCCTCTCGCCGCACGACGCGCGCTACGTCTCCCAGTTCGCCGGCTCGCTCGCGGAGCGCGAGCTGGCTTACCACCAGGGCACGGCCTGGACGCATTTGCTCGGCTTCTACGTGCGCGCAGCCGTCCGGCTCTCGCCCGACGACGAAGAGCTGAAGGAGGAGCTGCGGCACGTGATCGAGGGCGCGCTGGACGGCGCCGTCATCCTCGGGCAAATCGGGCAGCTCGCCGACGGCGACGCGCCGCACCGGGCTCGGGGCTGCCCGGCCCAGGCCACCAGCGTCGCCGAGCTGATCCGCGCGCTCGTGGTAGACTTGCGCGTGTAGATGGCTTCGCGAGACCTCGTGGACCTCGGTTATCGCCGCATCGTCATCCTGCTGGTGTCGCTCGTCGTGGTGCCGACGTTCCTGTTGGTGTCACTGGGCGTCATCCTGCTGTTCCTGGGGGAGGCCCAGCTCAACCTGCTGATGGGCATCCTGGTGATGGCCCTGTCTGGCGCCGCGGTCACGGGCGTGATCTTGGTGTGGGTGTTCGTGCGGCGCGAGGCCAGCTTGTCGCGCCTGCAGAGCGACTTCGTCTCCAAGGTGTCGCACGAGCTGAAGACCCCGCTCACCTCCATTCGCTTGTTCGCGGAGACGCTGGCGCTGCGTCGGGGTGACGCCTCCGCGGAGGAGAAGTGCATCACCGGTCTGGAGCGCGAGACCACGCGCCTACAGGAGCTGATCGATCGCCTGCTGGACTGGGGTCGCATGGAGAGCGGCCGGCGTGAGTTCGTGCTGCGCGAGACCGATCTGGGGTCCATCATCGACAACGCCGTGGACGCGTTCGAGACTTATCGGCAGAGCCGCAGCGTGGATCTCCGGGTGGAGATGCCGAGCGCCAACCTGCGCGTGATCGCCGATCGCGGCGCCGTCTCCGACGCGCTGCTCAACCTGTTGACGAACGCCTACAAGTACGGCGGAGATCCGGTCAAAATCAGCGTGACGGTCGAGGAAGCGCCGCGCTTCGTGAAGGTGAAGGTCGCGGACAACGGCGCCGGTATCCCCATCACGGAGCACAAGCGCATTTTCCAGAAGTTCTACCGTGTGGACGATCGCCTCTCGCGTGAGCGCGAGGGCTCCGGCCTGGGCCTCGCCATCGTGAAGCACGTGATGAAGGCGCACAAAGGCCGGGTCGAGCTGGAGAGCCACCCCGGCAAGGGTAGCTGCTTCAGTTTGGTGATACCGCGGGCAGCGTAGAGGTGCCGCAGTCGCAAGCCTCGAAGCGCGAGCCGTCGGACGCGCAGGCTTGGCCGCCTCGGCAGCCACCCGGGCCGACGCAAGACTGAGTGCTACCGGGTACGCAGGCTTGCGTCGCGGGCTCCTTCGCGGCGGGCGGGCGGGCGCTCGCGGGGGCCTCACGCTTGACCTCGATCATCGGGCGCTCGGACGGCGGCACGCTCTTGCCGCAGTACACCACGGCGTCGCTCTTGCGAATCTGCACCTGAGATTCTCCCGACTCGTGCCCGAGGAGCTCGTGCATGTCTCGCGCGCGCGTGATCGTGTAGCCCTCATCGCGGCAGAGCCGCTCCGTCTGCTGCAGACAGTCGAGCAAGGGCCCGCTACACACCAAGTGGTAGCTGCCGTCTGGTTGCTTCACCGGTGCACCGCTGCCCTTCGAGCAGCCGAGCGGGAACATCACGAGCAGGCCGAGAAGAAGAGAAGGCGAGACGCGCTGCAGCATGTCTCCTGTCTACTCGCTCGGCGCCGCCGTCCCAACTCCGCCCGCATGCCGGTTCCCTGGCCGACAATAACCCTCGGAACTTGCTGACAATTTTTGCCACTTATCTCAACCTGAGACGGAGCCGTATAGTGGGAGGCTCGGCCTCCCATGCTGCTTCGCGCGGTCACCGCTTCCTTCGCCGTCGTGCTCACAACTGGTCTCGCCAGCGCGGAGCCGCTTCGCGCGCACGGCGGCGTCGGCATGGGGCACGCGGTCAGTGGTCATCAGAAGGATGAGTACTCTTGGGGCATCGGCGCTTGGGCGGGCCTCGAGTACCCGTTCGTCAAGCAGCTGGGCTTGGAGCTCTCGGTGGGCTGGCTCGGCTTGGGTGAGGGCGATCCACCCACGGACCCCAACGTGGAGCCCGAGACGGGCGCGTCGGCGATCTCGCCGATGCTGGGCCTGCGCTTCGTGCCGTTTGCGGCGAGCAAGAGCCGCACGCTGCTCAACCCTGCGGGTGTGTGGGCCAAGGTCGCGGGCGGCGCTGCCTTCACCAACGGCCTGACCCGTCCGATGATCGACGCGCAGCTCGGCTGGGATCTGTTCAACGCTGGGCGTCACGTCGGCTTCGGGCCGATGGCCGCGTACGTGCACGTGTTCCAGCCCGACACCGAGTTTCGCCCGTCGGACGCCAACGTGCTCTTGTTCGGTTTGCACGCCGTGTACGACTTCGATGGCGGCGGCGGCAAGCCGCGACGCGATCGCGACGGTGACGGCTTCTACGATGACGTGGACGGCTGCCCCGACGAGCCCGAGGACAAAGACGGCTTCCAGGATCAAGACGGCTGCCCGGACGTCGACAACGACGCTGACGGCATCCTGGACGCAGCCGATAAATGCCCGAATACGCCCGAAGATCGCGACGGCTTCGAGGACGACGACGGCTGCCCGGAGCTCGACAACGACAAGGACGGCTTGCCCGACGCCGTCGACCAGTGCCCGAACGAGCCCGAGGACAAGGACGGCTTTCAGGATGAGGACGGCTGCCCCGACCCGGACAACGACGCCGACGGCATCCCGGACGTGAACGACTTGTGCCCGAACGAGCCCGAGACCGTCAACGGCTACGCCGACAACGACGGCTGCCCCGACGAAGAGCAGGTGCGCGTGATCGGCGACAAGATCGTGCTCGACGATCGCGTGCACTTCTTCGTCAACAGCGCGGTGATTCGTCGGGTGAGCTATCCTCTGCTGCAGCGCCTGGTGAAGCTGGTGAGTGAGCACCCGGAGTACACGCACATCTCGGTCGAAGGCCACGCCGACGAGCGCGGCCCGGAGGACTTCAACCAGAAGCTGAGCGAGGCGCGCGCCCGCTCGGTGATGGAGTTCATGATCAAGGCCGGCATTTCGCGAGATCGTCTCAGCTCGCAGGGCTTCGGCTCGTCTCGCCCGCTCGTCGACAAGAAGAACGAGTACGCGTGGCTGCTCAACCGGCGCGTGGAGTTCACGGTGACGCGCGAGCGGCGCGAGGGGGGCAGCAGCACCACCTCCACCGGCGTCAACGTGCCGAGCGAAGCCAACCTGGAGACGGCTCCCAGCGCTCCGCCCGTGGCGGTCCCGCCGGTGGGCGCGGACGCTGAGCGTGAGAGCGCGACGCCCCCACCCGAGGCGGGCAAGCCGAAGGGAGGTCAGCCATGAGCTGGAAACGCGCGCTCAAGCTGATCGGCCTCGGCCTGGGCTTGGCCTACGCCTTCCCGGCGGCCTGCGGCAGCGGCGGCGTGGTCGGCGGCAAATGCAAGGTCGGCTACGTGAGCTGCAACGGCGCCTGCGTGGACCTGCAGAGCGACGTCGACAACTGTGGGACCTGCGGCAACGCCTGCCCGGCGGACGAGGGCTGCGGCAACGGCATGTGCGATCCGGACGTGCCGCGACCGCAGGGTGGCTCCGCCAACGGCGGCTCCAGCAACGAGGGCGGCCACGACACGGGCGGCAACAGCCACGGCGGCGAGCTGCCGGACGGCGGCAACTTCGACTCACCGGTGGACGGGCAACCTGACGCGGACACGCCCGTGGAGTGCCTGCCGCCGCACGACGCGCCTTCTCACTGCGGAGACTGCGACACCCGGTGCTCCGGGACTCGTCCGCTGTGCGCTCCTGATGGTCAGGGCAGCTACGAGTGCGTGCCGCGCTGTGAGCCCCCCCTGGTGGAGTGCCGTGGGCAGTGTGTGGATCCGGCCAGCTACAACAGCGATCCGGACAACTGCGGGCGCTGCGGCAACGAGTGCGCTTCGGACATCTGCCAGAACGGCATGTGCGTGGAGGCGCGCTTCGGCAACGTCGCGCTGATGTGCATGGATCTCAACTCTACCATGGCGGACTCGGCGCAGACCGACATCCTCGGAAACGCCGTGTTTTTGCCTGCGATCAACCCGGTTCGCGTCCTTGCCTACACGCGCGGGGCCAACCCCGCAGCCGTGAACAAGGTCAACGCGCTGATCGCGGCGGAGGGCGCGGTGCGCGGCCGCAGCGCCGACATCACCGCGGCGACGACCCGGCAAGCGGTGCGGGATAACCTCAACGTCACGGACTACCACGTGCTCTTGGTGCACGACCTGGATCGCGCTGCCGCCGGCGAGCCGCGGCAGGTGGCTGAGGAGTGGGAAACCAGCAACGTGATCACTTCCTTCGCGCGCGCCGGCGGCGTGGTGATCGTGCTCAACGGCGGCGACGGCACCGGCGAGATGCACGAGTTCATCACCGCGGCGAACTTGCTGGACGTGGACGGTCAGGACGAAGTCCCGCCCGGGGAGACCATCAGCAATAGCGCGCCGGCGGACGCGCTGGGCGTGGGCGTGCTGATCAACTTCGCGGCGACCTCCAACACCTGCACGTTCGCCACGGCCGCGGCCCCCAGCTCCGACACCATCTTCGTGATCACCGACGCGGCGGATGAGCCGGTGGTGATTCACCGGGTGATCGCTCCGCCCTGAGCGGCTCAATTCCGCGCGGTCACGGCCACGTCCACGCGCGCCATCTCGTTGATCTCGAGATTGCCTAAGAATCCGCTCAGCGGCGGCCCATCGCCGGGGGCCTGCGTCTTGGTCAGCGCGCGCATGAAGTAGGGCGGCAAGGCGCGGAACAACAGCCGCACCACCACGCGACTCGCGCTCGCGCCCGCCGGCAGGTCGAAGCTGTAGGGGAACGAGCGCTGCTCACCGACCACCAGCGGCGGCGTCGGCTTGCCGGTGGCGGGGCGTACGCGCGGCACGGCGCCGCCGGTCAGGAACTGCACCACCGCCTCGCGGGAGCCCGGTGCTGGGCGCAGCTTGGGCTCGCCGCGCGCGTCCAGCTGCACCGTGCCGGCCGCGTCGCGCGCGAGCTCGATCATGTCCCGCAGCATCTGCTGGAAGCTCACGAGCTCGCGATCGGCGGAAGCACAACCGGCTAGGTGCTCGCGCATCGGGTTATTGACGTCGTCCACGATCGAGGCGTCGCACAGATCGTCCGTGGGGCTCGGCAGACGGCCGGAGCTTGCCACGAGCTGATTTTGCGCGTCAAAGACGCTGACCTCGAGCCACATCTGGCGCACGAAGGCGAAGCCGCCCGGCAGGTTGTGCCCCGTGCCGGTGTTTTGCACGGACACTTCGAAGGACACGTTGCTGCCCGCTTGCCGCAGCTTGCTCGGATCCAGCGCCAGCGTGCCTGCGCGACGCAGCAGCGCCTCGCGCTCCGCCCGGCTCTGGTCACGCAGCGTGACGTCATCGATCGGGTAGTCCACGGCGATGAAGCGGTGGCTGCGCAGCAGACGAGGTGGCGCCTCGGCGTCCTGCTCCAGCGGGATCAGCGCGGTCTCGGCGGCGCGCGAGCCTTGCACGACGGGCATGTGACAATCGACGCAGCCCGGGCCGCCGTTCTTGGCGTAGTCCTCCCACTCGTCGAACAGGGTCTGCAGCACCAAGTCGGTCCCGCGCTCGATCTTGCCGTCGCCGTTGCGGTCGTATTGCACCGAATGGCAGTTGCGGCAGAGCTGCGAAGCGTCTCGAAAGAGCGGGCTGGCTTCGCTGCGGTGGTAGGCATTGCCCACCGCGTCGTCGTAGCGGCCGAAGAAGGTGCGGCCAGGCACCAAGCCGTCTTGAAAAGCGGTGAGCCCGCCCGACGCGGTTTGGGGCTCACCTTGCCACTGGTGGCACACCGAGCACGTGATGCCCTCCTGCACCAGCGCTGGCTCGGCCAGCGCGCCTTTGGCCTTGAACGGCAGCAACGGCGAGCCAGCCAGCGCGGTCGCCAGCGGGCCGTGACAGTTGACGCACACGTTCTGCGGATCGGGGGAGCTGGTGGCGGCGAGCGTCTCGCGCAGCGCGAGGTTGTTCTGCACCACCATCACGGGGCTGGTCAGCGCGTGGGCGTGCATGGAGCTGCGCCACTCCTCGACCACGCGGGCGTGGCAGCTCACGCAGTTTTGCGACGGGTGAAAGCCGCCTAGCGTACTGCCGAGCACGGCTCCGGGCGGGACCAGCTTGGCCGGCACGTCCAGCGCCCACAGCACGTGTAGCGGCAAGAGCAGCAGCACGAGCAGGCTGAGCGGCACGTGCAGCACGCGCATGCCTTGCAACAGCCAGCGGTAACGGCCCTGGCGTTGCTCGCGTCGTAGCAAATCGTGGCGCTGGCGCGTGAGCCGCACCAGTTCGCCGATGAGCGCCTGCTCCTCCGGGGGGAGGGTGCGCGCCGCGTGAGCGATCTCCGCGTCGCTGGGCGTGCCACGCAGGAGCCAGTCCAGCGCGTGCCGGAGCGGCGGCGAGCGGCCGGCCCCGAGCTTCTCGATCTCCACCAGAAGCGCCGCGGCGCGCGTGTGGCTGGACGCCTGCGAGTAGTGGCCGACCTCGCTGGCCGCTTTGGGCGGCACCGTGGCGTACAGCACGCGCCAGACGAGCCCCGTTGCGACCAGCGCTACCACCACGACTAGCAGCGCTTTGCCCAGCGACAACTCGAAGCCGAAGCTGCCGTAGCCGGCGTGCGCGAAGGCCGTCACCACGCACAGCAGACCGAAGTACACGTGGCCCCAAAGCCAGCCGGCCATGGTGCCGACCGGCATGCGCTCTTGCAGGCTGCGCTTACGCAGCGAATAGGCGAACGTCAGCACGCCGAGCCCGACGCTGGCCACGCCGAAGAACAAGCCAGTGATCGTGTAGCCGCGCAGGATGGCGGGGAAATGCTCGTAGTCAGCCAGCCAGCCACCGTCCACCAGCAGCGCGACGAGCGCCGTGAGCAGCGCCGCTACGACGGCGGACGCGAGCCAGAGCCATTGGTGCTCGAGCAGGCTGCGGCGCTTCTGCAGGGGGCGGCTCAACCTGGTGGCCTCAGCGAGGGGCGCGAGCTGGCGCTGGCCAGCGCCTCGCCCGGGTTGATACGGAACGCGGCGCCCACCGGGCACGCCGTCACGCACGCGTAGTCAGAGTACTCCGCGCACAGGTCACACTTGACCGCCACGCGCTGAGCTTTCGGATCGACGGCGGCGAGCGCGCGCTCACGCAAACTGCCAGTCGCAAGGAAATCCAGCAAGCTCACGAGCAGGCCCGGCTTGGGCTTCTCCACGGGGTGCATGCTGATGTTGCCGTAGGGGCAGCGCTCTGCGCACGAGCCGCAGCCGATGCAGTTCTCGGGTACGATCTGGATCTCGCCGCTGGGCAGGCGCACGATGCCGCTCACGCTGCACAAGAGGCAGGCCGGATCTTCGCAGTGGCGGCAGGCGGTCGGAAACATGTAGTTGCCCGCCTGGATGCCGCGCAGCTGCAGGCGGCTGTTGCCGTGTCGCCTCTCGCACGCGTCGATGCAGTTGCTGCACGCCGTGCACTTCTCTTGGTCGATGACCAAGATCTCGCGGCCGAGCGCCAGCCCTTCTTCCACCAGCACGTCCGCCGCCAGCCCGCGCTGTGCGGCCGCTGGTGGCGGGGCTGGGCTGGCCCATGGAACCTGGGTCTGCCCCGGGCGCATGCCGATGTGATCCGCGCGGGCCAGCGCCTCCGCCTCGAAGCCGGCTTGGCGCAGCGCCTGCTCGGCGTGTGGGTAGCGCGTCAGCACGGCGCCGAGCGCCGCGCCCGGCACGCGGATGACCTCCGCGCGGCTGGCAGCCTGCACGGTGTAGCCCATGCGCGGCTCGCGCCCGAGCAAGGGCAGCACGCCGAACACGTTGCCTTCGCGGAAGTAGGTGAGCACGCGCTCGCCGTCGGGGTGCCGCTGGCTGGCGCGCAAGAAGCCGCTGCGCACCAAGAACAGATCCTGCGGCACGTCGTTCTCGTCGAACAATGGCTGGCCGGTGGGGAGC
>JAEYOT010000215.1 GCA_023411445.1 Pseudomonadota bacterium | reverse complement strand
CGCGGAGATCGCGCAGGCGCGTCACACGTCGATCCGTACGGTCGCCAATCAGGTCGCCTCCGGCTTTCGCCGCCTCGGAGTGTCCGGGCGCGCGGAGCTCTTGTGCCTGCTGGCGCGCTGGGGTCTGGACGCGCCGGAGCCCCCGCCGCGGCGCCCTCCAGCGACGATCCCCGCTGCTGCTCGGCGCGGCAGCGCGGGCTCGCGGCTTCGGCTCCGTGACAGCCTCGCAGGCCATCTTCTCTCGCCTAGCCCGGCGACTTGATCTAGCAAGGGGAGCTACCATGGGTGCGCGCCATAGCGTCACGTCGATCCTGCTCGCGGGGCTTTTCTCAACGCGCGCCGTGTTAGCGCAAGACACCAGCAAAGCGGACGAAACGTTTCACGCCGGTCACCAGCTGATGAAAGACGGCAAGCTGGCGGACGCTTGCCCGAAGTTCGAAGAGAGCCAGCGCGCTGACCCCGCGTCCGGCACGTTGCTCGCGCTCGCCTACTGTCAGGAGCTCTCCGGCCTGCTGGCGAGCGCCTGCAGCAACTACCGAGCCGCGGGCGAGCTCGCCAAGAAAGAAGGGCAAGTCGAGCGAGAAAAGGCGGCGACGGAGCGCTTTCAGGCGCTCTCACAGCGTGTCTCCACGCTCGTCGTGCAGGTCCCCCCGGAGCTCAGCAGGCTGCCCGGCCTCACGATCAAGCGCGACGGCTTGCCGCTCGAGCGCGCTTCCTACAACGTCGCCATCCCATTGAATGGAGGCACCCACGCGATCGAGGTGAGCGCACCGGGTCACCAAATGTGGGCGGGCATCGTCACCTTGCAAAATGATCTCGATCACAAGACACTGGCGGTTCCGATCTTGGAACGAGAAGCCTCATCCTTTCTCACCGTGAATGGGCCACAGCAAGAACGCCACATTCTGCGCCCAGACGCGGCCCCAGCGGCCGCCGAAGCAAACAGCGTCCGGGTCATGCGCCAAGCGAGCCTCGCGTTAGGCATTGGTAGCGCCGTCGCTGCAGGCTTCGGCATCACCTTCGGCGTCGCCGCCAAGTCACGGCACGACGCCTCCAACCGCGATGGCCACTGCAACGCCAGCGGCTGCGACGCCTACGGCGCGGAGCGTCGGAACGCCGCGTTGAACGCGGCCAACGTCTCCACGTGGTCATTCGTAACCGCGGGCGCGCTCGGCGCAGGCGCGGTCGTCTTGTATTTCGGCGCGGAGAGCAAGTCCGCACGCCTCGCTACGAGCGTAGTTGATGGTGCCCCGCGCATGTCACTGAGTGGGAGCTTTTGATTATGCTTGATCGAACGTCGTGGCAACGCGCCGGTCTCACCAGCGCGGCCCTGCTGCTATGCCTGGGAGCCTGCGACAGCGTGCTCGGGATCGAGGAGCCGAGCGAGCGCGAGGCGGAGCGCGGCGAAGCCGGCGCGCCTGCGGATACCAAGAAGCCAGGCAGCGCCGGCGCCGGCGGCGATACTAGCTCCCCTTCCGAAGGCGGCGCGGGCGGCGAAGGGCCAACGACCTTCCGCGCTGGCGGCGCCGGCGATGCCGGTCACGGCGGCTCTCCGGAATGCGAGCCCCGCGCGCTCCGCTGCGGCGGCGAAGCCGAAGCGGTGCCGGAGCGCTGCGATGACTCCGGGCACTGGGTAATGAACCCGAACGAGAACGGCGGCGAAGCATGCCCTGCCGTGTGTAGCGGCGGAAAATGCGTCGAGTGCGTGGACGACGCCACGCAGTGCACCAGCTGTCCCGAGGGCAACGCGCAGTGTAACCCGCGCCAACGGCAGCAGTGCGTCGACGGCCAATGGGTGGACCACGGCGCGGCCTGCTCCCATTTCTGCGACGTCGGCGAGTGTCAGATCCCGCGGAGCTGCAATGGTGGCGGCGAGCGAGTCACCTGCAATGGCGAGAGTTGCTGCAAATCCCTCGCGGTGCCGGCCGGCTCCTTCAAGCGGGACTACGACGGCATGGACCCGTTCGAGAGTGAGGCGTGGCCTGCGGAGGTGAGCGCGGTCTTCATCGACCGCTACGAGGTCAACGTGGGCCGCTTCCGCGCCTTCGTGGAAGCCTACCCGCTGTCGCTGAAGCGCGGCCAAGGTAAGGCGCCGCACATCGCCGATGACGACGGTTGGACAGAGGCACTCGCAGCGGATCTGCCGGCGACGAAAGAAGAGCTCATCGACTCGCTGAAATGCGGCGACGAAACCTGGAATGAAGCCGGCGACAACGACCGCTTGCCGATCAACTGCGTCGACTTCGCCGTCGCGTATGCGTTCTGCGTTTGGGACGGCGGCAGGTTGCCGACGAACGCGGAGTGGAACTACGCGGCGGTGGGCGGCTCACTACACAGGCCTTACGCTTGGGGCAGCGAGCTCGACAAGTCTCACGTCGAGTACGACGACTCAGGACTAGCGGCACTCACGCTCCCTCCGGAGGTAGGCTCCAAGTCGGCAGGCAACGGCCGCTGGGGCCACGCCGATCTGAACGGCAGCCTCCAGGAGTGGGTGCTGGACTACCACCAAGAAGAGTTCACACCAGCGAACTGCAAGGATTGTGTCAACACCACCGGGGTGGACCGCACGGTGCGCGGGGGCAGCTTCCTCTCCGACGCGTTGACGCTCAGGAGCGCGGTCCGCATGCCGGAGAGCCCGAGCACGCGCGTGTCGTACATCGGCTTTCGCTGTGCGCGAGACGTGCAGTCATCAGAATAGGAACCCAACACCGACGGAGGTCTCTTGCCAAGAAAAGTAGGCTCGATCGGCACGCTGCTCTTCGCGTGCCCGCTGCTGCTGTGCCTCACTCAATGTGCTTCGAAGGGCGTCATGGTCGGCGCCAACTGCGGTGGTCTCTCCTGCACGACCAATTCCTTTTGCACCCAAGCCGCGAACGTGCCGCTCTGCGCGGACTCGTTGAGCGGCAGGTGCCACGCCGCTTCCGGCCAGTGTGTTTGGAAGCAGAAGACCACCGACTCCAACTGCCCGTGCATCGAAGGAGCCGTGCAGCTCTGCAACGTGAACTCCAGCACGCCGGGCGTGTCCATCTGCACCGCCAACGCGCAGCGCACCGCGACCTCGTGGGGCGCCTGCCAAGCTTGCACGAGTTGTACGTAGTGAGCTCGCGCGCTCGCGCTGCGACTCACACCTAGGACGGACTGCGTCCTTACGTCATGTAGCGGTGGGCCTGCGCCTGCCGCCTCCGGTCTTCGCCTCGGGGGGGCGAGTCCGTATCGGCTCGCCCCCCGCGCGCGCACCGGTTTTTTCCGCGTGTTGAGCGCCGTTGAAACTCCCAGGGCGCATATCGAGCGCTCGCAGAGTTTCGTCTCACAGAGGCAAGCCGCAACGACTCCAAGACTGCGTCGGCCGGCTCACCGCAACTTGCCAGCGCTTCGGCGGGTCCGTGTCTTGCAACAACGACGCGCAGGACCCCCGAACAGCTGCGACGCGAAAGACGCTCACACTGGGACGATGACGGACCGTGATGAACGGAGAAGCAAGCAGATGGTCCCAGACCTGAGCGGTCGCAGGCTGTCCGGGAGGTCCCAAGACGTACAGCGAGCCGGCTGAGCGCAAGGCCTCAACGACGCTGCTCGATCAGGCGCTCGATCTCTGGCAGGCGCCCCGGCAAGACGGGCGCGGCGTCTGGAGGCTTGGTAGCGGACGGCTGCGCCGCCGTTTCGGGCGGAGTCACAGCGGAAACGCTGGTGACCGGGCTCACAGCGCCGAGTCGAGTTGCTCTCACCTTGCTGGAGCGCACCGGGGCACTGCTGGGCGCCGCGCTGGCTGGGC
>JAEYOT010000202.1 GCA_023411445.1 Pseudomonadota bacterium | reverse complement strand
TGGTTGAGCAGCTCCATGCCGTCCATGTTCGGCATCTTCAAGTCGCTGATGATGAGCGCGGGCGCGCTCTCGCTCACGGCGGCGAGCGCTTCGACCCCGTCCGCCGCCAGGTCCACCTGGTAGCCCTCCTGCTCCAGCAGCTTACCCAGGCCATTGCGGGCCGTCGCTTCGTCGTCCACTACCAAGATACGTACTTTGCTCATTTCAAGCTCCGGCGCCGTGTTCGAGCGGCAAGGTCACGAGAAAGCTGGTCTTGCCTGGTTGGCTGGTCACGTCGATGGTGCCGCGGTGGTCCGTGACGATGCGGTGCGTGATCGCTAGGCCCAGGCCGGTGCCTCCCTCCTTGGTGGAGTAAAAGGCGTCGAAGATCGGCGCTTCCGGGCTCGGTAGCCCGGGGCCGTCGTCCTCCACGGCGATTTGCGCCTGGCGGGGGCCGCGCCGCCCGCGCAGCGTGACCTGCTTGCCGCCCGCCTCGATCGCGTTGCTCAGCAAGTTGAGCAGCACCTGCGTCAGCTTGGCGGCGTCGACCGAGAGCTCGACGTCCGAGCTCGGCAGGTCGCACACCAGCTGGACGCTCGCGGCTTTGGCGGCCGGCTCGACCAGGCTGCAGGCGTGCTCGAGCAGCTTGCTCAAGCTGGTGGGCTTCAAGTCCGGCGGGCGCGGCCGCGCAAAATCCAAAAACTCCGTCACCAGATTGGCCAAGCGCGTGATCTCGTCGCTGACCACGTCCGTCGCCTCCAGCATCTCCTGCTCGGGGGCCTTGCGCTTGATGGCGCGCTTCAAGAAGGAGACGTGCAGCTGCGCGCCGTTGAGCGGGTTTCTGATCTCGTGCGCCAGGCCGGCTGCCAGCGTGCCGACCGCGGCCAGTCGCTCGTTCTGGCGCGAGCGCTCCTCCTTGGCCTTCTCGTCGGTGACGTCTCTCCCCGTGGCTAGCACGGCGACGCCTTCGCTCTCGCCGGTTGCGCTGACGCTCCACACCACGTCCCTCAGCTTGCCAGCGCGCGTGCGCAGGCACGACTCGAGCTCTTGCGCCTCCGAGTCGCTCACGGTCGAGAAGCGGGCGAGCTCATCGGCGCCTTCCGGGCTCAATACCTCCGAGAACGGCTGGCCGAGCACCTCGTCGCGGGCGTAGCCGGTCACGCGCTCGGCTTGCCGGTTGAACAGCTGAATGCGGCCTTGGCCATCGATGCCGACGATGATCACGCCCGCCAGCTCCACCGCGCTCACGTAGCGCTGCTCCGCTTGCGCCAGCGCCTGGCCCAGCGCTGAGCGCTCCTGGCGCGCGGCGTGCTGCAGGCGCTCCGTGAACGAGTCCTTATAGGCCTCGAGCATGATCGCAAGCTCCAGGTCCAAGATGCGCATCAGCGCCTCGTTGGTGCGCGCCGCCTGCGTGGCGTCCAGCCGGGCCAGCGCGATGCGCGACAGCTCCACGCGGATCAGCGCCATGGCCGTCATCATGTAGCGCTGTGGCAGCCCAATGCGCACGTGCACGCGCCCGATGATCGACGTCTGCTCGTGGTACTGCTCGTCGTACGTGCCGCTCAGCACGCGCTTCATCCACGCCACCAGCGAGCGCTGCAAGCGCTTGATTTGCTCTTCGCCCGTGAGCACGGCGTGTGCGTCCTCGTGCTCGCGGATGCGATCGTAGAACTCGAGCGCGATGCGCGGTAGCTCCGGCTCCGCCAACCGGCCCAGCTCGCGCAAGAGCTCCGCGTCAGCCTCGCTTAGCCGCACGTAGCGCTTGAGCTCCTGGAACCGTGTCTCTCGGGGCATACCAGCCAGCTCCAGCTTCTAACATCCGTCAGAACCTGGGAGAAGCGACGTGTACGCCGCCGCTCGGGGCGTGCGGCGGCGCGCCGAGCACTTCCAGCAGCTGGGCGTAGTCGAGCGGCTTGGTCAAGACCAGCGGCAGGTTTTCGCCGAACTTGGTGACGTCCAGCAAGTTCGGGTGCCGCGTGAGCACGATGATGGTCATGTTGGGGTGGTGCGCGCTGGCGAAGCGAGCGAGCGCCGCTCCATCCGAGGCGGGCAGGCTGAGCTCCGTGATGAGCGCGTCCACCGGCGGCGAGTGCGAGATGCGATCGAGGGCGCTGCTGCCGTCGCGCAGCACCTCGACCTCGAAGCCGTCCTCGCGCAGCAGCTTGGCGAGCCGCTGACTCGAGCGCGCTTCGCCGTCCACGATCAGGACGGTGGTGGCTCGGGAGTGGGAGGGGCCGGACATGCCGAGCCGTGATTGCAAGGATTCGGCCAACGCCGAGGCTGCGCTGCCGGCCGGACTGCGCGCTGGCTAGCCGCTGAATTTGCGGGGCGGCGCAGGCTTTGCGCCAGCCTTGCGTCTACAGCGCGAAATTCGCGCGTCGGCTGCGCGGCATACGTCTTGCCAATTGCGCCGACGAATGTCCACCGAAGTCGAGAAGTTCGAGTACGACGACGCGATCGTGCGAAAGTTCGCGTTCGCGACGGCGGTGTGGGGTGTGGTAGCGACGCTGGCGGGCTTGTGGTTGGCGCTGATGTTGGTGCTGCCGCAGCTCAGCTTCGGTTTGCCCGAGCTCGGCTTCGGCAGGCTCAGGCCGCTGCACACCAACGCCGCCATCTTCGCCTTCGCCGGCAACGCGGTGTTCGCCGCCGTGTATTACTCCAGCCAGCGCTTGCTCAAAGCGCGCATGTTCAGCGACGCGCTGAGCAAGGTTCACTTCTGGGGTTGGCAGGCGATCATCGTCGCGGCGGCGCTCACGCTGCCGCTCGGTATCAGCCAATCCAAAGAGTACGCCGAGCTGGAGTGGCCGATCGATATCGCGATCGCGGCCGTTTGGGTCGTGTTCGCGGTCAATTTCTTCGGCACCATCGCGCGCCGTCGCGAGCGGCACATCTACGTGGCCATCTGGTTTTACATGGCCACGATCATCACGGTCGCGATCCTGCACATCGTGAACAACTTGGCGCTGCCGGTGAGCGCGACCAAGAGCTACTCGCTGTACGCGGGCGTGCAGGATGCGTTCATCCAGTGGTGGTACGGGCACAACGCCGTGGCCTTCTTCCTGACCACGCCGTTTCTGGGCTTGATGTACTACTTCTTGCCCAAGGCGGCGAATCGGCCGGTCTTCTCCTACCGCCTGAGCATCCTGCACTTCTGGTCGCTGGGGTTCATCTACATCTGGGCCGGTCCGCACCACCTGCACTACACGGCGCTGCCGGAGTGGGCCTCCACGCTAGGCATGCTCTTCAGCGTGATGCTGTGGATGCCCTCGTGGGGCGGCATGATCAACGGCCTGCTCACGCTGCGCGGCGCCTGGAACCGCGTCGCGGAAGACCCGGTGCTCAAGTTCTTCGTCGTCGGTATCACGTTCTACGGCATGGCCACGTTCGAGGGGCCGCTGCTCTCCATCAAGAGCGTCAACGCCCTCTCGCACTACACGGATTGGACCATCGCCCACGTGCACAGCGGCGCGCTGGGCTGGAACGGCTTCATGACGTTTGGCATGCTGTACTGGCTCGCGCCGCGCATCTTCCAGACCAAGCTGTGGTCCAAGAAGCTGGCCGAAGCGCACTTCTGGTTCGGCACGCTGGGCATCCTGCTCTACATCGTGGCCATCTACGCCGCCGGCGTGACGCAGGGCTTGATGTGGCGCGCCTTCGACGAGACCGGTCGGCTCGCTTACCCGGATTTCGTCGAGACGGTGGTGCGCCTGATCCCGATGTACTGGGTGCGCGTGGTGGGTGGCTCGCTGTTCGTCGCCGGCATGGTGATGGGCCTGGTCAACCTGGTGATGACCTGGCGCACGCGCCCGGCCCAGTACGAGGCCGTGGCCGACGAAGCGCCCGCGCTCACGCCCTACACGGGCTACACGCCCAAGCTGGTCATCCCGCGTTACAGCCACATGACCGCCACCGGTCACCGCTTCGTCTACTTCGTGAAGGCGCAGTGGCACCGCGTGTGGGAGCGTAACCCGCTCAAGTTCGCGCTGTGGACGACGGCCGCGGTGGTGGTTGCCTCCGCGTTCGAGATGGTGCCCACGTTCTTGATTCGCTCGAACGTGCCCACCATCGCGTCGGTCAAGCCGTACACGCCGCTCGAGTTGGTCGGACGCGACATCTACGTGGGTGAGGGTTGTTACAACTGCCACTCTCAGATGGTGCGGCCCATCCGTGCGGAGACGGAGCGCTACGGTGAGTACTCCAAGCCGGGTGAGTTCATCTACGATCGACCGTTCCAGTGGGGCTCTCGCCGCATCGGGCCTGACTTGCACCGCGTCGGCGGCAAGTACCCTGACCTGTGGCACGTGCGGCACATGGCCGACCCGCAGTCGACCACGCCGCAGTCGATCATGCCGGCGTACGCCTGGCTCGAGACCACGCCGATCGACTTCGGCTCCGTGCAGAAGCGGGTCGACACCATGGCCATGCTGGGCGTGCCTTACGGCGAAGCCGTGCTGCGCGCCGAGCAAATGGCTCGCGAGCAGAGCCGAGAGATCGCCCAGCGCATCGCCGCGCAGGGCGGACCGCAAGGCCTCGAAGACAAGCAAATCATCGCGCTCGTCGCCTACCTGCAACGGCTCGGCGTCGACATCAAACAGGGGTCCTGAACATGAAGCTGAGTGACGTCGTTTCCGCCATGCAACTGCCCATCTTCGCGGAGGTTCCGCTGCTGGTATTCATGGGCATCTTCATCGGTGTCGCCGTGCACCTGCTGCGCGGGCAGGAGCACTTCGCCCGCGCCTCGGCCCTGCCGCTCCATGACGAGCGGTCGCGCAAGGAGCGCCCGTGAGCGAGGGCACGCCAGCTGGTGAGCAGCAAGATCAGCTGCTCCACCACGAGTACGACGGCATCCAGGAGTACGATAACCCGCTGCCGCGCTGGTGGGTGTGGATCTTCGCCGGTAGCTTCTGGTTCTCCGTCGCGTACTTCGTGCACTACCACCTGACCGGCAACGGTCAGTCGGTGGCAGCCGCCTACGAGGCGGACTTGGCGGAGGCGCACGAGCGAGAGGCTAAGGCGAGCCTGGCGCAGCCGGTGAGCGAGGAGTCGCTCGGCCAGCTGATGGCGGACGTGGCCCTGATGAACGACGCCAAGCAGCTGTTCGGCTTGCGCTGCGCGCCCTGCCATGGCGATCGCGGGCAGGGCACGATCGGGCCGAACCTGACCGACAACGCCTGGCTGCACGGTCAGGGGCGCCTCACCGACATTTACACGGTGATCAATGACGGCGTGCTGGCCAAAGGCATGCCGGCGTGGAGCAAGCAGCTCTCAGCTATCGAGGTGCGCAAGCTCGCAGCCTTCGTGGGCACACAGCGCGGCAAAGCGCTCCCGGGCAAGGCGCCCGAGGGCGGGGTCGTCGCCGGACCTTGAGCCATGTCTGCCCCGATCGCCCCCGAACGGGTGCTGCCGACGCTCAACGCCGACGGTACCCGTAACCGCATCCGCCCGCGGCTGTACCCCGGCCCGATCTACCGGGCGCGCCGCGTGGTCGGCTGGTTCTTGATCGCGCTGTTCATCGCGCTGCCGTTGATCCGGATCGGGGGCAAGCCCGCCATCTTGCTGGACGTGGCGCGGCGCGAGTTCACGCTGTTCGGTCGCACCTTCCTGGCGACGGACGGCGTGCTGCTCATGCTGCTGCTCCTGAGCATCTTCGTCGCGATCGTGCTGGTGACGGCGCTGGTGGGGCGCGCGTGGTGCGGCTGGGCTTGCCCGCAGACCGTGTACATGGAGCTTCTATTTCGGCCGATCGAGCGCTGGTTCGAGGGCGGTCGCGAAGGGCAGCTGCGCTTGGACAAGCAGGGTGGCGGCCCTCGGCGCGTGGCCAAGAACGCGGTGTACTTGGTGCTCGCGTTCGTGCTGGCCAACGTGTTCCTATCGTACTTCGTCGGCACGGACGCGCTGAGGCGCTGGATGCTGCAGTCGCCCAGCGAGCACTTGGGCGGCTTCGCGGTCGTGCTGGTCACGACCGGCCTGGTGTTCTTCGACTTTGCGTACTTTCGTGAGCAAATGTGCACGGTGGCGTGCCCGTACGCGCGCATCCAGTCCGTGCTGCTGGATCCCAAATCGCTGATCATCGGCTACGACGCGCGCCGGGGCGAGCCGCGCAGCAAGGGCAAGGCCAAGAGCGCCGGCTACGGCGACTGCATCGACTGCCAGGCCTGCGTCGTGGCATGCCCGACCGGCATCGACATTCGTCAGGGGCTACAGCTCGAGTGCGTCGCTTGCGCGCAGTGCGCGGACGCTTGCGACTCGATCATGGATCGGATCAGAAAGCCGCGCGGCCTGATCCGCTACTCGTCGCAGGCCACGGGGGTGAGTGGCCTGCGAACGCGCCTGCTGCGACCGCGCGTGGTGATTTACGGCGTGCTGCTAGCAGGGCTGCTCGCGGCGCTGGTGCTGCTGGGCGGGCGCCAACCCGGCGCCGAGGTGACGGTGCTGCGCGGCTTGGGCGCGCCGTTTTCGCTCAGCGGCGACGACGTGGTCAACCAGCTCAGGCTCAAGGCCGTCAACCGCGGTGAGGCCAAGATCAGCTTGGGCGTCCAGCTAGTGGACTTCCCGCAGGGACGCGTGGTGGCGCCCGAGCTGCCGCTCGAGCTCGAGCCTTCCGCGCAAGGCAGCGCCAGCTTCTTCGTGATCGCTCCCCGCGCGGCGCTCTCCGGTAGCCGCCGCATCCAGCTGCGCGTCGGACAGGGCCCGGACGCGCGCTTGGTCGACTACACGCTGCTCGGCCCGCAAGGAGGTCCCACGCCGTGACCACATCGGAAGCTCGCTCCCGCGCCGGTAGAGTCTGGGCGCTCGTGCCCGCCGCGCTGCTCGGCAGCATGCTGCTCGGGCTCGGCACGCTGGCCTACGTGGCGATGGATGATCCCGGATTTTCCCTGGAGCCCAACTACTACGACAAGGCCGTCAACTGGGACCGCTCGCAGGCCGAGCTGCGCGAGAGCGAGCGCTCTGGCGTCAGCCTGGAGCTGGCAGCGCCGCTCGGCATCGCGGCGGACGGCTCGCTCGAGCTCGAGCTCAAGGCGCTGGATCGGCACGGCGCTCCGCTCCAAGGCGCCGACTTGCGCGTCGAGGCGTTCCCGAACGCGTTCGCCAGTCGCGTCCAGCACGTCACGCTGCGCGAGACGGCGCCGGGCGTGTACCGCGGCAGGCTCAGCCACGCCGTGAGCGGGATTTGGGAGCTGCGCTGCGCGCTCACGCGCGAGGCGCTGCGTTACCGTCGCGTGCTCCGCGCCGCCGCCGTGAAAGGCCCCGCTGG
>JAEYOT010000162.1 GCA_023411445.1 Pseudomonadota bacterium | reverse complement strand
ACCCGATCGCGTTTCCGAGCTTTTCGCCTGCGCTCGTGAGCTCGATGCGTCAAGAAGCCGAGCGTTTCATTCGCACGGTGACGCTGGAGGGTAACGGCGCCGTGTCGGAGCTGCTCGCCTCGCGCTTCGGCTTCGCCGATCAGAACCTGGCCCCGCTCTACGGGCTGAGCGGTAACTTCGGCTCGGAGCTGGTGCGCGTCGAGCACGCTCCGGAGTCAGGTCGGATCGGCTTGTTCACCCAGGCAGCTTTCCTTGCCGGCCACAGCTCGAGCAGCAGCGGCACGTCGCCGATCTTGCGCGGCGTGTTCCTGCTGCGTCGTCTGGCCTGCTCGAACATCCCGGATCCGCCGGCAGGCGCGCAGAATCAGGACCCTCCGGGCGAGCCCGGCAGCGAGCTACGCACCACGCGCGACTACTTCGCGTGGAAGACGTCGATGGCGGCTTGCGCTGGCTGTCACGCTCTGATCAACCCGACCGGCTTTGCCTTCGAGCATTTCGATGGGCTCGGCCAGTGGCGAAGCGAGGAGCGCGGCGCGCCGATCGACGCCGCCGGCACGCTGCGGCTGGGCTCGAAGCAGCTGTCGTTCAGCAGCGCCAGCGAGCTCCTGGAGCAGCTGGCGCAAGAGCCGCAGGTGCAGGCGTGCTACGCCAAGAACTGGCTGCAGTTCTCGTACGGGCGGCGCGAAGATCAGGCTGATTTGCGGGCGCTGGGGCTCGCCACGCAAGCACTTCAAGGCGGCGCGTTCTCGCTCCGCGACCTGGCGGTGGCGCTCACCGAGCGGCCCGCGTTCAACCACCTCCCTCCCAAGGCGGAGTAGTCGATGCGTAGCGCACGTTTCTTGTCACGACGAGCATTTCTGCGAGGCGCCGCCGGCGCCACCTTAGGCCTGCCCTTGCTGGAGAGCATCGGAGCCAGCCCGCTCTTGGCCCAGAGCGGCAACCGAGTGACGCGCTTCCTCTCCTTCCATTCGAGCTCCGGCGTGGAGACGGACCGCTTCTGGCCAGCGATCGGCGCGCTCAGCGCGGCCTCCTTCGCCGGCAAGGGGACGGAGGCGCTGGCGCCGTTCGCCTCACGCCTGCTGATCCCTCGCGGCGTTCACGGCTACCCAGTGGGCACCTGGACCGGGCACGGCGAGGGGACGGGCCAAGCGTTGACCGCTGCGCCCGTCAACGGCGATGCCTTGGCGCAGAGTCGCTCCGTGGATCAGGTCATCGCCGCCGCGCTGAACCCGCCTGGACGTGAGGCGCTAGTGCTTCGTCCAGGAGGCAGAGATCTGGGAGTGGCTGCCTTCAACTCCATCTCGTACCGCGCGCCGGGACAGATGGCCAACGCCGAGTCCAACCCCTTCCGCGCTTACCGCTCGATCGTGAGCAGCGGCTCGCCGGAGCCGGCTTTGGACGACGACGAGCTCAAAGAGCGCCTGCTGGCTCGGCGCCAGAGCGTCGTGGATCTCGTGCGCGAAGAGCTCGACGAGCTGAAGCGCCTGGACCTGAGCCGCAGCGACCGCGAGAAGGTCGAGCAGCACCTCCAGCTGGTGCGCGACGTGGAAAACGGCATGACCGGCTCGCCGGGGCTGGTCGCCTGCGAGCTGGATCCGCAGACGGCGGCGCAAGTGGACGCCGTCAACCAAGACACCGTCGAGAGCAACGACAACTTTCCGATCATGGCGCGCCTGCACGCCAAGATCGCCGTCCTGTCGCTCGCTTGCCAGTACACTCGCTCCGCAGTTCTGCAATGGGGCGCCGCCGTGGCGGGTGCGCCGATGTACCGCTGGGATGGCATCAGCCACAACTACCGTCACCACCCGCTCTCCCACGGCACGACGGACGACTTCAACGAGACGAAGGTGGACGGCTACAAGGACATGCTGTTCGCCATCGATCGCTGGAACATCGCGGAGTTCGCCAAGCTGCTCACGTTGCTGGACGCCTATCAGGAGCAGGACGGCGCGACGCTGCTCGACAACACCGTCGTGCTCTACAGCAACGAGTTCTCGCACGGCGAGGGCCACACCACCGGGGATCTGCCCATCATCATCGCGGGTGGGGCGGGCTACTTCCAGTTGGGTCGGTCCGTCGTCTTGAAGGGCAGCCAGGCGGCGATCGCCGGCGTGGAGGGCACGGCTGGCCACAGCCACCGCATGCTGTGCACGATCTTGAACGCCGCTGGCGTGCCGACCGCCAACTGGAACGGCGGCACGGAGCTCAGCGAGCTCAAGGCCTGAGCGGGATCAGAGCGCGCTGGCACGGCGAGAATGACGGCATTGTCGAGGCCTAGCCTTGACGCTCGTCGAGCGGCGCCAGATGTTGGGTCGATGCACGAGCGCTTCGCTTCAGCCGAGCTCAACCCAAGCCTGACGTGGTTCTGCGAGCCGCCGTCGTGGCGTGTGGAGCCTGGCGGGCTCGTGGTAGAGCCAGCCGCCAACACGGATTTCTGGCAGCGGACGCACTACGGGTTTCGGGCGGATAACGGACACTTCTTGTGCCTACCCGCTCAGGGCGACTTCGAGCTCACCACTCGCGTCAGCTTCACGCCGCGTCATCAGTACGATCAGGCGGGCTTGATGCTGCGCGTGTCGCCGGACTGCTGGCTCAAGGCTTCGGTCGAGCACGAGCCGGATGAAGCGCACGATCGCTTGGGCGCTGTGGTGACGAACCACGGCTACTCGGACTGGTCCACCCAGCCGCTGCCGCATTCGGTGCGCAGCCTGTGGTTTCGCATCCTGGCGCAGCCGACCGCGGTGATCGTGCAAACGTCGCTCGACGGGCAGGCATGGGAACAAATTCGGCTCGCGCACCTCGCGGAGCGAAGCCCCAGCCAGCCGTTGCAGTGCGGTCTTTACGCCTGCTCGCCAAAGGACGCTGGCTTCCGCGCACAGTTTCACTTGCTCGACTTCCAACCTCGCTAGCGTCTCGCTACGCTCGGGCGCCATGAAGCTCATGACGCGGCTGTTGGGTATGGGTGCGTGCTACTTGTCGCTGGGTGTCGTCGCTTGCGGTGACGACGGCTCGACCACCGTCATCAGGGACTCGAACGACGGCGGCGCGTCGGGTCTGGAAGGCTTGGCGCCTGCGTTGAGCCCGGAGGATTGCGCTGCCTCCACCTCGGAGCTCACCCTCAGCCAGCCGGACGGCGCCGGTGTCTGGGGCGGCTTGGCGCTGCTCGAGTTCGAAGTGGAGGGCGCCAAGGTGCGAAACTTCGACGTGCAGGTGTTCGACCCCGCGCTAGGCGCCTGGACCACCAGCTACGTCTCGCAGGACATCTCCGGTCAGCGCGAGGACGGCACGTACTTCATGGCCGTGCGACCTTCATACACGCAGGCCAACAAGGACGGCGAGCTCAGGCTGCGCGTGCGCCCCGTTCAGGACGGCTGCCCGCACGCCGACTGGACGGAGTCCGAGCCGTTCTCTGCCGGCGAGCCGCTGGCGGGCACGAGCTGGCGCGGGGAGGTGCCCAGCGCTCGCATCCATGGCACGCTGCAGCTTCAGCGCTCGGCGCTGGACGTACAAGCGCCCCCGCTGCCAGCCGTGCAGCTCGAGCTGGGCGACGCCAGCATCTCAGTCTCGTTCGACGACGAGGGCGGCGTGACTGAGACGCTCACGGTAGCGCTGCGCGCTGCCTCGATTGAGGCCGAGGAAGAGCTCCCGCTCGACGGCTGCACCATCAGCCTCACCTTTAGCGGCAGCTATGACTTGGCGCTGCAGCAGTACGGCAACATCAGCCTCGAGCTCAGCGAGCGGCGGCTCGTCAGCATCGCGGGGACGAGCTGCGAGCTACCCGCTGT
>JAEYOT010000117.1 GCA_023411445.1 Pseudomonadota bacterium | reverse complement strand
CGCGGAGCCCATGAACGGATCCACGATCAGGTCGCCTTCTTTGCTGCTCTGGCCGATCAGCACCTCGAACAAGGCGCTGGGCTTCTCCGCCGGATAGCCGCCGCGGATGCGCGGCACCTGCAGCACGTCCGCGATCCCAAGATCTGCCAAACGCCGCTTGCCCTTCTCGAAGAAGAGCACGAACTCGTAGCGCGCCCGGTAGTGGTAGCCCATGCCAATGCTCGCCTTGTCCCACACCAGCGGCTTCCAAAACTTGAAGCCGGCCTCTTCCGCGATGGGCTTGGCGATGAAGGCCGTTTCCGGATCGCACATCAGGTAAAAATGAGTGTCCCGCTTGAGCACGCGGTACACCTCAGCGAAGAGCTCCGCGAAGCGCGCGTTGGGGAAGACGCTAAACCAGGGATTGCTGGACCCGGCGCTAACCTTGAGCCGCGTGGTGGTGCCGACCGCCCGGTGCTTCTCCAGCGACTCATACGCCGGATCCGTGATGAGCAGGTCCACGGACTCCGCTGGCAGCGTGCGCAAGAACGCCACCGCATCCGCTTGCTCCAGCTCGAAATGGGGCGACGTCGTCACGGATCCGTATCTACCACCGCGATCTCCGCGATTCTACGGCGCTCTGGTCAAGGTCGGACAAACAATGTCCACGGGATATCCACAGGGCAGCGCTGCTTCAGCCTAGCTGCTCCCATAGCCGCATGAACTGCCTCGAGAAGGCGGTCACCAGCGCCACGTCGCTCGTGACGACCAGGTTCTCTTCGTTGAAGGTGGCGGCGCTGCGCGTCCAATTGAAGCTGCCGTTGAGCAGCGTCGCCCCGTCCAGCACCGCGAACTTGTGGTGCATGTGGTGCTCCGTCAGGTCCACCCGGAGCGGGATGCCGGCTTGACGCAAACGCTCGATGTCCGAGCCCAAGTCGAACTGCTTGTCGTTGTCCGTGATGATACGAACGCTGACCCCGCGCTGGTGCGCTGCCACGATGGCGCTGGCGATGCGGTCGTCCGTGATGGTGAAGACGCAGATATCCGCGGTCTCCTTGGCTCGACCGAGCTCGTTCAAGATCGCCCTCAAGCATGCGTCGCCCGGGCTGAAGCAGGCGTAGCTGCGCGCAAGCGTCGCCGCGGGCTCTAGCTGCACCAAGAGCTTCACCGTGTCCTCCACCCACTGCAGCGCCTCCAGCGCGCGCGGGTCGGTCGTGCGCTCGCGCGCGACGTCGAAGGCGCGCGCCCGCAGCTGCCACAGCTGGTTTCGGTCCAGCGGCGCCTCGCGCAACAGCTCGGACAGCGCTTGCCGCTCGCCGCGCGACAGCCGCCCGTCGTCGAGCGTCGAGCGCAGAGCGCGATCTAGCTCGTCGGTGTCCATCTTTTGATTTTTCTCTCGTTCTCGCCACGAAGCGAGCAGAAACGGACGCGCGACGCGTCAACCGCGACGTAAAGGCTGCGGCGCACCAGCCGATTTCTTGTCCGGCCGCGCGGTGCAGGGCCACGATTTCGCACGACATGTCCTCCGCCGCGCGCCTCCCGCTCCTCGTCTTGACGCTCGGCCTGGCCGGCTGCGATCAGCTCGCCGAGCTCGACAAGACGGAGGCGGACTCGCTGGTGAAGCTCAACCGCGCCCGGCTGGAGATCGGCCAACGCGTGCCCAACGACGGCGAGCTGCGCGTGGTGGGCGCCGCCAGCGCGCCGATCAAGAGCGGCAAGGAGGCCGCGAGCCGGCTCGTGGTCTGCGACGACTGCCCCTTCGTGTTCAAGGACGAAGAGCGTAACAACAGCGACCGCATGATGACGCCGCGCCTGCGCGCCGGCTTGCTCCGGCTCAACAAGCTGGTGGGCGAAACGTGGCCCAACGTGCAGCTCCGAGTGACGGAGGCGTGGGACGATCGCAACGAGCACTCCGCGGGCAGCCTGCACTACGAGGGGCGCGCCGCCGACCTCACCACCTCCGATCAGGACTCCAAGAAGCTAGGCGTGCTGGCGGCGCTGGCGGTGAAGGCCGGCTTCGATTGGGTCTACTACGAAGATGCGACCCACGTGCACGTGTCCGTCAAGCGCTAGGGCTCGCGCTGTCTTTCAAGCACTTGGATAGCTCGTCCAGCATGGTGTCGGCCAGCACTAGCCCGTTCGTGAGCGCCTCGGTCTCGAGCGCGCGGCGCGTGAGCCGGCCGTCTGGCGACAAGCGGTAGGGCGACTTCTTCACGGCCACCAGCGCGCCCACCTTCTGCGGATCCAGCGGCGTGTCGTCCGCGAGGTGCAGGGTGACGGCCTTGGCCGTGGCTTCGCAGCCCAGCACGCGCAGCCGGCGCAGCTCGGTCTTGAGCCGCATCAGCTCGATCAGCTGCTTGGCCTCGATCGGCGGCGGGCCGAAGCGATCTTCCATCTCGGTGGCCAGCGCCGTGACCTCCTGATCGTCCAGCGCGCTGGAGAGCCGCTTGTACAGCGACAGGCGCACGCCCACCTCGGCCACGTACGCTTCCGGCAGCAGCGCTTCCACGTCGAAGGAAAGCTCCGGATCCACCTCGTGCACGACGTGCTCACCCCGTAGCTCGCGCGTCGCTTCCTCCAGCATGTGGCAGAACAGCTCGAAGCCGACGCTGGCGACGAAGCCGCTCTGCTCGCCGCCCAGCAGGTCACCGGCGCCGCGCAGCTCCATGTCCAGCGCGGCGATGCGGAAGCCGGAGCCGAGCTCCGTGTGGCGCTCGAGCGCTTCGATGCGGGCGCGCGCCTCGTCGGTCATCTGGCTCGGCGGCGGCACCAACAGGTAGCAATAGGCGCGCTCCTTGCCGCGGCCTACGCGACCGCGCAGCTGGTAAAGCTGCGCCAAACCGAACAGATCCGCGCGATCCAAGATCATGGTGTTGGCGCGCGGGATATCCAGGCCGCTCTCGATGATGGTGGTGGCGACGAGGATGTCGTACTTCCCCTCCACGAAATCCAGCATCGTCTGCTCCAACGCGCCCTCGGACATCTGCCCGTGGCCGACGATGATGCGCGCCTCGGGCACCAGCTGCTTCAGCTTGTCCGCCCGCTCGTACAGGCCCTCCACGCGGTTGTACACGTAGAAGACCTGCCCGCCGCGCGACAGCTCGCGCAGCACCGCCTCGCGCAGCAAGACGTCGTCGAACTGCGAGACCACCGTGCGGATGGCGCGGCGATCCACGGGCGCGGTGGAGATCAGCGACATGTCGCGCAAGCCGCCCACGGCTTGCTGCAGCGTGCGCGGGATCGGCGTCGCGCTGAGCGTGAGCACGTCCACCGATGTTTTCAGCTGCTTGATGCGCTCCTTGTGCGCCACGCCGAAGCGCTGCTCTTCGTCCACGATCAGCAGGCCCAAGTTCTTGAAATGGACGTCCTTCGACAGCACACGGTGCGTGCCGACCAGCACGTCCACGCTGCCCTCTTTCACGCCCTTGAGCGTCTCGGTCTGCTCGGCCTTGGACTCGAAGCGGCTGAGCGGCTTGACCGTGAGCGGGTACTCGGCAAAGCGCCCGGCGAACGTGAGGTAATGCTGCTGCGCCAGCACGGTGGTGGGGCACAGCAGCGCGACCTGCCGGCCCTGGCTCGCCGCCAAGAACGCGGCTCGCAGCGCCACCTCGGTCTTGCCGAAGCCCACGTCGCCGCACACGAGCCGGTC
>JAEYOT010000115.1 GCA_023411445.1 Pseudomonadota bacterium | reverse complement strand
TGAACGTGGGCTCGGTGGGGGAGGCACCGTCCGGCGACCACGCCTCCGCCGTCATCCTCACCACCTCTCAGCTGGGTATCTCGGTCGAGCCGCTCACGGTGCCACTCCCCGAGCCGCTGCCGAGCTGAGCCTCACGGCGGTATGGAGTAGCGCGCGCGCTGCGCGCCTTCTACGAACGCGCGCACCAAGTCCGGGTCCTTGCGGCCCGGAGCGGACTCCACGCCGCTCGCCACGTCCACTCCGAACGGCCCGAGCTCTCGCACCGCCCGGCCCACGTTGGCCGGCGTGAGGCCTCCAGCCAGCACCAGCTGCCGTGTGAGCCGCAGCTCCCGCACGAGCTGCCAGTCGAACACCTGACCCGTGCCGCCGGAGCTGCCCGCCACCTTCGCGTCGACGAGCAGGCGCTCGCCTGGGAAGCTGGCGGCGAGCCGCACGTCCTCCTCCGAGCCGATCGCCACTGCCTTGAAAGCGTGTGGCAGTAGCCCGGCCAAGCGCGCGGGCTCCTCGCTGCCGTGGAGCTGTAACCACTCGATGCCAAGGACGTCTCGCAGCCGGCTGATCAGCTCATCGCTGGCATCCGCCACCACCGCGATCAGCTCGACCCGCCCGCGCGCGGCGTCCACGATGGCTCTCGCCTGCTCGTCGCTGACGCGTCGCTTGGAGCTCGCGATGAAATTGAGCCCGATCGCGTCGGCGCCGGCCTCGATCACGTGCTCCGCGTCGGCGACGCTCGTTACCCCGCAGATCTTCACCCAGGTCATGTGGCCTCGGTAGGATGACCCGTCAGTCGATCTTGAGCAATTCCTTGACCGTGGCGATCACCTGCGGAGCCTGAATCGGCTTGGTGATGTAGGCGTTGGCTCCGAGCTGGAGCGCCCGCTGACGATCCTCCTGCGAGCCCTCGGTCGTGATGATGACGATGGGCGTGTCCTTGTGAATCGGATCGCTGCGTACGCGCTTGACGAGCTTGAGCCCGTCCATGATCGGCATGTTGATGTCCGTCACGATGATGTCGTAGCGAGCCGACGCCAGCTTACGCAGACCGTCCACCCCATCGTCGGCCTCGGTGACGCGCAGGTTGCGCACGCGAGCGAGCGCAAACACGAGAAGCTGCCGCATCATCGGCGAGTCTTCGACAATCAAGCAGGAGTATTCGGCCATGGTCCTGTCAAACGCTGAGGTCGAGGAAAGCTTCGAGTCCCGGTAGCTTGCGATCCGTATGCGCGAACAGGCTGGCGCTCACCAGTGCTGCCGCGGCGTGTTGCCCAAGTAGCTTGAATAGCTCGAAATCCACCGTGTCGAAGCGTTTTTTTTGCGCCAAGGTGGAGAAGATCGCGATGACGCCGACCGTCTTGTCGTCCACGCTGAGCGGGATGATAGCGGCCGGCCGAGTGATCGAACCCTGCGTCGGATCGTGGTCGCTGACGGAAGCCGTGCCCTTGAGCAGCGCTTCGCCCAGCTCGGAGTCGGCGATCTTCACGGGTGTGAGCGCGCTGCCGGCCACACCCTCGTAGGCGATCGGGATGAGCTCGCTCGTGTCGGCGTTGGCCAGGTACATGCAATAGCGCTCCGCGCCGACCAGCTGCGCGAGCACCTCCTTGATGCGCCGGGTAACTCCGCGGGGAGAGAGGCTACTGTGCAGCTGGTTGCTGGCGACGAACAGGTTGGCCAGGTTCGCGAACTCGCTCTCCACTTCCTGAACCCGCGCTGTGAACTTGCTATTCACCTCCTCTGCGCGGTGGAAGCGGCTGAGCAGCTCGCGCTTCTCGGTTTCTAGGCGGTCGATCTTGGCTAGCAGCTCGCGGATGGCTTCGTCCGCCTCCACCTTGGCGCGCAGGCCGGCGTTCTCCGCCTCCAACGCGCGCAGGCGCTCCTGCAGGCTCTCCACCTCGCGCAGCACCTCTTCGGTCAGCTTCGCGCCGCGGGTGAACTTCGTCAGGAACTGGTCGCGTTCACTCCGGAGATCCGGCCCCGGCGCCTCGCTGCCGCTCTTCCTGTCCTTCGTCATGACGAGTCTCCCAGTATAGACGTGAGGAACGGGTGAATCGGAACCTCCAGTAGCGTGGGTCCCTCCTCCGAACGAATGATAAGTGGTTACATGTAGTTATCCTTTAGCGTCGGACTGAAGCGGCCGCTTTCCGAGCGGGCCTGCCTTGTGGCTAAGATGGGAGGATGACGGCTCCGGATCCGGCAAGCATCCACGCCCAGCTCGACGCGGGCGACCTCGAGGCGGCGCGCAGCGAGCTGTCGCAGGTGCCGCGTACGGATGAGGCCTACGCGGTGGTGCGCATCAAGCTCGAGCTCTACGACGGCAGTTTGCCGCCGCTCGCCGCCATCCAGCAGCTCCTCCAGCTCATGCGCAAGCACCCGGACTTTCCGGGCGCCAAGGAGCTGTATCAGGAAGCGTCCAACCTCTCCTATCAGACGCGCCAGTCCTCACCCGCGCACTCGCACCCGCCGCCCCCGGTGGACCCCGAAGAGGAATAGCTCAGGGCGCTGCCTCGAGCCGTAGCCACTCGGCCAGCTCGCCGCGGATCAAGCGTGGCGCCTTGGCGAGCGCGGCGAGGTTGCGCGAGCCGGTGAGCAGCATCGCGGCACGAAGCTCCGCCTCGATGCGATCGAAGAACGCCCGCGCGCCCTGCTGGCCACCGCTCTCCAGCGCCTGCAGCGCCTTGCGCGCGATGCCGCCCGCGCTCGCGCCGAGCGCGATCGCCTTGGCGATGTCCAGCCCGCTGCCGATGCCGCCAGTCGCGAAGATGGTGCGGAAGCCGTGCGGCGCGCACAAGGCCACGCTCGCCGCCGTCGGGATGCCCCACTCCCAGAACGCTTCTCCCAACGGACGCCGCTGCTCCGAGGCGCGATGCGTCTCCACCGCGACCCACGAAGTGCCGCCGGCGCCCGACACGTCCACGTGCTCCACGCCGAGCTGGCGCACGCGCTGCGCCACACTGCTCGACAGGCCGCAGCCCGTCTCCTTTACGACCACGCGCAGACCCAAGCCGAGCAGCCGCTCCAGCGTGGCGAGGCCTCCGCGAAAATCCCGATCGCCCTCGTCTTGCACCAGTTCCATCGCCGGGTTCAGGTGCACGCACAGCGCGTCCGCGCCCACCGCGTCCACCAGCGCTTTGACCTCGGCGTTCGTCATCTGCGCGGCCTGCACGATGCCGAGGTTGCCCAGCACGAGCGCGCTCGGCGCCACGTCGCGCACGGCGTAGGTGACGCTCTTGGTCGGGTGCTTGTGCATGGCGCGCTGGCTGCCGAGCCCGAACGCGTAGCCGCGCTCCTCCGCGATGGCGGCGAGCTCCTTGTTGATGCGCTCGGCGCGGTCGCTGCCGCCCGTCATGCCGGCGATGAGGATCGGAGCGCGCAGGCGCTTGCCCATGATCTCGACCGACGTGTCCAGCTCGTCGAGCGACAGCTCTGGGAGCGCGTCGTGAACCAGCCTCACGCACTCGAGCAGGGTGGTGGTGTGCCGGAAGCCGACGTCACCCCCCGTGGCTAGGTCCAGGTGGTCGTCCTTACGCCGTGAAATGTCGGCCATGTCGAGGCTCCTATTTCGCACGTGCAGTCATTGTCCGCCACTACTAGGCTCGGCGCCGTCATGGCCGCCCGGAAGGCTCCTTCAACACGATCGCGTGGGTCGCTCCTGCCTCCGAGCCCGAACGGCGCTCCCAACCCGTTCGTCACCCTGCTGAAAAGTGTCCAGCCGGACGTGGAGCGACGCCTGACTCGTCTACTAGACGAGCGCGCCAAGCGCACCCGCCCGCTCGGTCCCGAGGTGCAGGCGCTGGTCCGCGAGATCGCGCGCTTGGCTCTCTCCGGTGGCAAACGGCTGCGTCCGGCGCTGGTCGTCACTGGTTTCCGCGCCGTGGGTGGCAAGGGCAGCGCGTCACCCGCGCTGGACGCAGGCATGGCGCTGGAGCTGCTTCACACGTACTTTCTGATCCACGACGATTGGATGGATCAGGACGCCGTGCGCCGTGGCGGCCCCTCGGTGCACGTAGCTCTAGCCAAGCGTTTCGGCTCCCAGCACATGGGGAGCTCCACCGCGATCCTGGCGGGGGACTACGCGGTGGCGCTGGCCAGCGAGGTGCTCGCTGGCGTCGAGGCGCCCGGCGCGCGCCTGCGCTCGCTGCTTCAGGTCTTCACCGAGATGCAGCTGCACGCCGTGGCCGGCCAGCAGCTGGACATGGTGGGCAGCGGGCGAGACGTGGAGCTGGTCTACGCGCTCAAGACCGGCAGCTACACGGTCGAGGGGCCGCTCAAGCTGGGGGCGGTCCTGGCCGGAGCGAAGCCGGCCGCGCTTACGGCGCTGTCGCGCTACTCACGGCCTGCCGGGATCGCGTTTCAGCTGCGTGACGACGTGCTCAGCCTGTTCGGGGATCCCGCGCAGACCGGCAAGCCGTTCGCCAGTGACTTGACCAGCG
>JAEYOT010000090.1 GCA_023411445.1 Pseudomonadota bacterium | reverse complement strand
CCGCGGTCCAGCTACCACTCCGTCGATCCACGATCAGATCCGCCTCCAGCTCGCTCTCGCTGGGGCCGAAGGTGGTCTCGACGTGGATGGCGGAGCCCAGCGCGTCCAGCTCCGGATCCGTGAACTGGTACTTGAGCTCGAGCGAAGCGCTGGCGAGGCTCGAGTCCGTGACGCGCGCGATCTCGCCGGTGAGGTCGTCCGCTACCACGTCCTCGGTGACGGTTTGGAAGTTCCAAAACAGCGCCAGCTGCAGCCGCGGCAGAAGGCCGTGCTCCAGCTTGAGCCGACCATCCAAGCGGCTGTAGTAGCGCTCGCGGCCCACGCTGAGCGTGGACCACGGCTCCACCACGCTCTCCCCGGGCCCGTGCACGTGCGACTCCTGCGTGAAGGCGAACGCGCGCTCAGACGCCGCCGCGACTCCGCTGAAGGACACGGCGCTCGCGCACAGCAGGCTCGAGAGGGCGAAGCGCTTCATCGGTGTCAGGAGCCTAGTGCAGCGTGGGGATCTAACGTCAAGGGCTCTACGTGCGGAGCCGCGGCGGCTTGCGTCCGACCTGCTCGGCGTGAAAGGCGCTGGGGCACAGCTCCTGCGCGGGGCACGCGGCGCAGGCGGGCTTGCGCGCCGTACAGATGCGCCGTCCGTGGAAGATCAAGGTGTGCGACAGCGGGTCCCACAGCGAGCGGTCGAACAGCTTCATCAAGTCTTGCTCGATCTCGACGGGCTCGTCATGGCGGGTGAGGCCGAGGCGCTGGCTGATGCGCTGCACGTGTGTGTCCACCACCACGCCCTCGGGCTGACCGAAGGCGACGCCCAGCACCACGTTGGCGGTCTTGCGCCCCACGCCCGGGAGCTCGACCAGCTCCGCCAGGGTGCGCGGCACCTCGCCGCCGTGCCGCTCCACGAGCAGCTTGGACAGGCCGATGATGTTCTTGGCCTTCTGCCGGAACATGCCCAGCTTGGCCAGCGCCTGCTCCACGTCCGCGGGCGCTGCCTGGGCCAACTGCGCCGGCCCAGGCCAGCGCCGGAACAGGTCGGGCGTTACCTTGTTCACCATCACGTCCGTGCTCTGCGCGGACAGCACCGTCGCGACGATCAACTGAAACGGGCTACTATGCTCGAGCTCGCAGTGCGCGTCGGGGTGGCGCGCGCGGATCACGTCGTAGAGCGCGCGAGCTTCCGCGGCGCCCGCCAGCTTGGGTCGCTTCGCCGGCTTGGTCGCGGTGGGGCTCGCTGCCTTCTTCGCTGGCGCAGCCTTGGAGGCTCGCGCCAGCGCTTTAGGCTTCGGCGCGGCCGCGCGCGCGCTGACGATGCGCCTAGCTTTCTTGGCCGCCATCGCCGCTATCGCCGGCTTCGGCGCTCTCGCCGCCCTCGGCTCCCGCAGCGCCTGCTTCCGTGGGCTCGCCGCCGGAAGCTTCGGCCTCCGCGGGGGCGGCGCTCTCCGGCCCTTCTTCGTCCAGGCCTTGCGTCGCGCCTTCGCCGATCGGCTCGACCGCCACGACGCGCTCGTTCTCGCCGATGCTCATCAGCTTCACGCCCTGCGTGTTGCGGCCGGTCTCACGGATACCCTCGACCGGCGTGCGGATGGTCTGCCCCTTGTCGGTGATCAGCATCACCTCGTCTTCGGGCTTGACCATCGCGACGCCCACCACGGGCCCGTTGCGGTCGCTGCACTCGATCAGGATGATGCCCTTACCGCCGCGGTTCTGCTGGCGGAACTCGTCGAGCACCGTGCGCTTGCCGTAGCCGCGCTCGCACACCGCGAGCACGAACTGCCGCTCCGGCTCGGTGCGCGCCAGCCCGACGACCTCGTCACCCTCTGCCAGGTCGATCGCCTTCACGCCCGCCGCGCCGCGGCCCATCGGACGCACCTGGTTCTCGTCGAAGCGGATCGATTGACCCAGCTTGGTGGCGATCAAAAACTCCGCCTTGCCGTCCGTGACGATGGCGTTGAGCAGCGAGTCACCCTCGACGATCTTGACGCCGATGATGCCCTTGTCGCGGTAGTTCTCGTACTCGATGAGCTCGGTCTTTTTGATCTGACCGCCGCGCGTGATGGTCGTGACGAACCAGCCGGCTTCAATCGCCTTCACCTGCGCGATGGTGGCGACCTTCTCTTCCGGGCCGAGCTCCAGGAAGTTGACGATCGCGCGGCCCTTGGCGTTCCGCGCAGCCAGCGGGATTTCATAAACTTTCTTAACGAATACCTTGCCGCTGGTGGAGAAGAAGAACACGAAGCTGTGCGTGCTACCGATGAACAGCTGCGTGACGAAGTCCTCGTCGTCGCGCTGCTCCATGCCCTGGGTGCCCTTGCCGCCGCGCTTCTGCGCGCGGTAGGTGGTGATGGGCGTGCGCTTGATGTAGCCCGCGTGCGAGATGGTCACGACCATCTCTTCTTCCTGAATCAGATCCTCGACCTGGATCTCCGCCTCGTTGTCGACGATCTCGGTGCGGCGCTTCTCGCCGTGCTTGGCTTTGACCTCCTCCAGCTCCTGGATGATGAGGCTCATCAGCACGCCCTCGTCGGCCAAGATCAGGCGCAGGCGCGCGATCTCCTCCGAGAGCTCGCCGTACTCGGCCGCCAGCTTCTCTTGCTCCAGACCCGTCAAGCGCGCCAGGCGCATGTCCAAGATGGCCTTGGCTTGGCGCTCGGACAAGAAGTACTCACCGCGCTGCTTGGCGGCCTCGATCTCCGCCTCCGGACGGCCTGCGCGGCGCACGAACGCCTCCAGCCCCTTGAGCGGCAGCGTCATCAACGCCTTGAGCGCCACCTCTGGGTCGCTGGATTCGCGGATGGTCTTGATCACCAAGTCGACCTCGGTGATGGCCATGCCCAAGCCCTCGACGATGTCGCGCTGACCTTCCGCCTTCGCCAGCTCGAAGCGGGTGCGGCGGCTGACCACGTCGCGGCGGTGCTCCACGAACAGGCGCAACGTCTCCTTCAGATCCAGCACGGCGGGGCGGCCGTCGACGATCGACAGGTTGATGATGCCGAAGGACGCCTGCAGATCCGTCATGCGGTAGAGCTGGTTCAGCACCACCGTCGGGAACACGTCCTTCTTCAGCTCCAGCACCAGACGCATGCCGTCGCGATCGCTCTCGTCGCGAGCTTCGCGGATGCCTTCGATGCGCTTGTCGCGCATCAGCTCGCCGATCTTGGCGTGCAGGCGCGCCTTGTTGACCTGATACGGGATCTCCGTCACCACGATCTGCTCGCGGTCGCTGCCCGGCACCTTCTCCACCTCGGTGCGCGCGCGCATGATCACGCTGCCACGGCCGGTGAGGTACGCCTGCGCGATGCCGGAGCGGCCGTAGATCATGCCGGCGGTCGGGAAATCAGGCCCCTGCACGTGCTTCATCAAGTCCGCCACCGTGCAGTCCGGCTGCTTGATCAGCAGGATGGTGGCGTCGATCACCTCCACTAGGTTGTGCGGCGGGATGTTGGTGGCCATACCGACCGCGATGCCGCCCGAGCCGTTCACCAGCAGGTTGGGGAAGCGCGCCGGCAGCACGTCCGGCTCCTGCGTGGACTCGTCGAAGTTCGGCGAAAAATCGACCGTCTCCTTCTCGATGTCCGTCAACAGCTCCGTGGAGATGCGCGCCAGGCGGCACTCCGTGTAGCGGTAAGCCGCCGCCGGATCGCCGTCGATGGAGCCGAAGTTGCCCTGCCCGTCGCCGAGCATGTGGCGCATGGAGAAGTCCTGCGCCATGCGCACGAGCGCGTCGTACACGGCCGCGTCGCCGTGCGGGTGGTAGTTGCCGAGCACCTGACCGACCACCTTGGCGCATTTGCTGTAGGAGCCGCCAGGCGAGAGGTTCAAGTCACGCATCGCGTACAGGATGCGGCGGTGCACCGGCTTGAGGCCGTCGCGCACGTCCGGGATGGCGCGACCGATGATCACGCTCATCGCGTAGTCGAGATACGACGTGCGCATCTCGTCCTGGATGCTGATCGGCTGCTCTGCCGGGTGTTGGGGCTGTGTCGGATCGTCTTGCATACACTCGGTCCTGTGCGGCTAGCGCATCGCGCGCAGCAGTTGGAAAACGACTACGAGCGCGATCAAGAACACGATCCACAGCCAGGGCCGGGGCCGCGGCTGTGGGGACTGGATCGACTTTCGCTGCTCGAGGATGGCCAGCCGCTGGTCGAGCTCGCGCAGGCGCTCGTCCACCGCGGACAGGCGATCCTCCAGCAGGAGCTCGAGGCGATCGGCGGGCTTACCGGCCGAGAGCAAGGTGTCGTGCGGCTCGCTGGTGGGGTCCGTGTCCGGCGGCGACGCGGCGCGCGTGCTGCTCTCCGGCTGGGAAGCGTCAGCCGCCTGCGTAGCGCCGCTCTCCGCCGCAGGAGCGCCGGCTGCGCTCGCCAGAGGCGCGCTGTCCACCAGCAGCAAACGCGCCGGCTCCTCGCCGCTCACGCGCGGCGTGTGCGGGACAGGGGAGGGTGAGTCGTTCGGATCGCGCTCGGGCATCAGAAGAAGTTGCCGATGGTGAATTCGAATTGATACGACTCCTCGTACGGGAGCGGCTTGAAGGGGTAACCCCACTCGAAGCGTAGCGGGCCCAGCGGCGAGAACCAACGGAAGCCGAAGCCGTAAGAGGTGCGCATCCGCGCCAGGCTGGACAAGCCGTCGAAACAGGGACTGACCTCCTTGTACGGGATGCCGTCGCCCGCTTCGCAGTAATTCTGCTCCAAGTTCCAAGCGTTACCGGCGTCCGTGAAGATCACGCCCTTCAGACCGACCGATTCGACGATCGTGAACTCCAGCTCCAGGTTCTGAAAGTACTGCAAATTGCCGCCGATATTGGCGCCGTTCGTGATCGGCGAGCTGTTCGGATCCGTCGACGCCGTGAGCGGCAGGCGCGGACCGACGTCTCGGAACTTGAAGCCGCGCAAGTCGTAGATGCCGCCCAGGAAGAAGCGAGCGAAGATCGGCACGCCTTCCTTGGACGGGCTCGTCACGTGACCGAACTCGGTGTTCAGCTTGGCGACGAAGCCGAACGGCAGCGGGTAGTAGAAGCGGCCGGTGAACTTGTGCCGGATGAACTCGTTCTCCGACCCCAGGTAAGCGCCGGCGAACTCCGTCGAGGCCGACAAGTACACGCCGGAGGTGGGGAACAGGCGGTTGTCGCGCGTGTCGAAGGTGAGGCCCGGGCGCAGGCTGGAGGTGAAGCCGTCGTTGAACAGGTTCGCCAGCGGCAGGCGCTGGAACACGCTCACGCTGTTGGAGGTGCCGAGCAGCGGAGGCTGCGAGTCCGTGGAGACGTCGTCTTGCTCACCGGTGTACGACAGCGACGCCGTGAGCTCCGGCTCGATCAGCGGGTAGCCGAAGGTGATGCCGCCGCCGATGCTGGCCTGTGAGAAGTCGCTGTAATAGCGCTGCTGATCGTACAAATCGATGCTGGCGTTGAAGCGGCTGTCGAGAAAGTACGGCTCGAAGAAGTGGATGTTGACCAGCTGCCGCAGGCTTGAAAACTGGCCTTGGAGCGACAAGCTCTGCCCGTTACCAAACAGGTTTGCCTGCTGGATCTGCGCGGTCGCGATGAAATTCTCCACGCTGGAGAAGCCGGCGCCGACCTGGAAGGTCCCAGTTGGGCGCTCCGCGACCTCGACGTAGACGTTCATCTTGTCCGGCGCGGAGCCTTGCTCCATCGAGACGTCGACCCGCTCGAAGTAGCCGAGGGCGTTCACGCGGCGCTTGCTGCGCTCCAGGTTCGTCTCGCTGAACAGCTCGCCCTCGGCGATCTCCAGCTCGCGCCGGATCACCTTGTCGCGGGTCTTGCCGTTGCCGCGCATCTCGATGCGCTCGAAGCGCACGAGCGGACCGCGCTCCACCGGCACGATCACGTCTACCTCGTTGGTGGCCGGATCCAGCTGCGTCTGCGGGTTGGCGTCGACGTTGGCGTAGCCGTGGTCGCGGTAGAGCGTGCGCAGCGCTTGCAGGTCCTCCAACAAGGCCGCGCGGTTGAAGTAGTCGCCGGACTTGGCGCGCACCATCATGCGTAGGTTGCGGCGTCCGCCGATCGGCTCCACTTCCTTGCCGCCCTCGCCGCGCTCGTACACGCGCAGCTGGCGGATCTTGTAGCGCGGGCCTTCATCGATCGTGATGGTCAGCTCGATGCCCGTGCGATCGGGCGTGAGCATCACGCGCGGGGTGTTGATCGTCACCGCCAGGTAGCCGCGGTCGTAGTAGAGCGCGCTGATCACGGCGATGTCCCGCTCGAACGCGTCCTGGCGGAAAGGGCCGCCCGAGCCGAAGCCGAAGAAGCCTGGGTTGCCGATGAACATCAGCGCGCGCAGCTCCTCGGCAGGGATGCTGTCGTTGCCGATGAAGGTGACGCGCTTGACGCTGACCTGTCCGTGCTCGCGGATCTTGAACTTGACCTCGACCTCGTTGTTCTTGAGCGGGATGAGCTCGCTCTCCGCCTCGGCCAGGAAGTAGCCCTTCTCTGCGTACAGGTCGCGGATCTTCTGGATGCTGCGACGGATCGCGGGCGGGCTAAGGATGGTGTTGGTCTTGAGCTCGATGCCCTCGGTGAGGTCGTCCTTCTCGATCTCGCTGTTGCCCTCGAACGTGATGGCGCTCACGCTGGGGCGCTCGCGCACCACGAAGCGCAGCACCACACCTTCGGCCAAGCGCTCGAGGTCCACCTCGATGTCGTCGAAGAAGCCGGAGGCGTACAGCTCCCGCACGTCCTGCGTCAGCACCTCGGGCGAGAACTCTTGCCCGGTGCGCTCGCGCAGGTAAGTCACCACGTCCTCCGACGTGATGCGGCGGTTGCCGGCCACCACGATGCGAAGGATGGGCATGCCGCGCGCCAGCTCCGCCTCACTCTGGGGCAGGGGCGCGATCGGCGGAGCGGCTCCGTTCGGATCTTCCGGTGCCGGTTGCGCGGCGGCCACCGCAGGGGAAAGCAGAGCCACCAAGGCGGCGAAGACGACGAGGAGCTGGCGCACGGAGATCGAAGTTTCTCGAAGGGAAATGAGCGGCGAGGGAGGGAGACTCTGCCCCGCCGGGGCGAAAACAGCGCCCCGCGTTAGCCCAGACGAGGGCAGCCCTCAAGCTGGGGGCGCGGATGGGGGAAAAACGGCAAAAATCGTGGGAATTTCGCGGGTTGGTCGCTGGCTCACGCGGCGGCCGTGGTGCCGCTGGGCAGCCTCGCGGCGTCGTCCGCTCAGGCCCGCTGGCCTGCTCGACGCACCGGATCAGACGTCCAGGTCCGCCGCCTCGTCGGCGCGGTCCATGATGAAGCGGAACCGCGCGGACGCGTCGCGCCCCATCAACTCGTTGATCACGCGGTCGGTGACCAGCG
>JAEYOT010000069.1 GCA_023411445.1 Pseudomonadota bacterium | reverse complement strand
CGTCTTCTCCGCACTCCCACGCGCGCTCACCCATACGGCCGCGGCAGTTGCACGTGATGGCGCCGTACTCACAATCACGGAAGCCCGGCAGCTGACACTCCGAGCCTTCTTCAGGCTGACTTTCGGGGCAATCACCCAGGCCGCCAAAGCCGCCGTTGTTGTTCGGGCGCCCCCCGCCGCTAAATCCGCCACTGTTGGCAGAGCCGCCATTGTTGGCGGAGCCGCCGCTGCTCGAGCCCGCCGCGCTGCTCGAACCGCCGTTGCTCGAGCCACCGTTGCTCGCCGAGCCTCCGCTGCTCGTGCCACCAGCGCCGCTACCGGCGGAGCCACCGCTACCGGCCTTACTCGAGGTGCCGGCTTTCGTGTTGTCGTCATCGCCGCCATCGTCAGAGCCGCCGCACGACACCGTGAGCGCGCCCGAGGCGAGAAATAGCCCCCAAGCGAAAAGACCCGTCTTCGTGTTCATGATTCGTGCCCTTCGAGTAAAATGATGTAGCCGGAACGGAACATCGACTCATCGGCGGAGGGGCGAAGCGCTATGCCCGCGCCGACCAGAGCAATAGTGGGCGGACACTGACGCGAGCAGGCATGCTGGTGCGTTTTGTCAGCTCCCATCGCGGGTTGCGCGCGAGTGACGGCATCGCTAGGTGAAAGCGCGTGAGCCTCTATTCCCTTTCGACTCGCACGCTCTCGGGCAAACCGGTCTCGCTGGCTGACTACGCCGGCAAGGTCACTCTGGTCGTCAACGTGGCCAGCGCTTGCGGCTTCACGCCGCAGTACGCCGGCCTCGAGCAGCTCCAGCAGGCGTTCCGCGCGCGCGGTTTCGCTGTGCTCGGTTTCCCCTGCAACGACTTCGGCAAACAAGAGCCGGGCAGCGCCGAGGAGATTCAAACCTTCTGCGAGCGCAACTACGGCGTCACCTTTCCCCTGTTCGAGAAGGTCACCGTCAAAGCCGGCGGCGAGCAGTCGCCGATCTACGCGGAGCTTTCGGCTCAAGCCGGCAAGCTGCCCAGCTGGAACTTCGGGAAGTACTTGGTAGGGCGCGACGGCAAGGTGATCGCTTTCTTCGAGTCGAAGGTGAGCCCGGAGGACGCCGCGCTCAAGGCGGCGATCGAAACAGCGCTAGCCGGAACCGGTTGAACCAGTACAGCAGGCAGCTGTAAGCCGCTGAACCGCCCTCATCTGTACTGGTCCAATTCCCATCCGACCAGTACACTGCGACCCATGGCTGCCGCCGCAGAATCTCCGCTGTACGAGCGCCTAGCTCACGACCTGGGCGCGAGCATCGCCAAGGGCCAGCTGCGCGCGGGTGATCGCCTGCCCTCCGTGCGCCGCCTCGCGCGCGAGCGCAGCGTGAGCGTCGCCACCGTGCTGCAAGCCTATTTCGAGCTCGAGAACGAAGGGCTGGTCGAGGTACGCCCGAAGAGCGGTCACTTCGTGCGTCGCGAGCGCGGACCGGAGCTGCTCGAGCCCAGCACTCCACGCCGCAGCAGCGTGCCGTCGGAGATCACGGTGTCGACCGCCGTCGCGGCGCTGATCGCCTCGATCCGAGATCCCAACGTGGTGCCGCTCGGCAGCGCCGTGATGGCAGCCGAGCTGCTCCCAATCGCCAAGCTGAACCGCATCCTGTCGGAGATCTCGCGCGAGATGTCGACGGCGGCGGCGGGCTACGACGTCACGCCGGGCTTGTCGACGTTGCGGCGCCAGCTCGCGCGCCGCGCCGTGCTGACCGGGCTACCGCTGCGCGAGGACGACTTCGTCACCACCGTCGGCGCGATGGAAGCGCTGCACATCGCGCTCCGCGCCGTCGTGCGACCGGGCGAGACGATCGCGATCGAGAGCCCGACGTACTTCGGGGTGATGCAGCTGATCGAGGAGATGGGCATCCGGGCGCTGGAAATCCCGATGCACCCCCGCACCGGCATGGATCTGGACGCGCTCGAAGCCGCGCTCAAGGCGGGCGGCATCAAAGCCGTGTTCGGCATGCCGACGGTCAGCAACCCGCTCGGCTCCGTGATGCCAGACGAGCACAAGCGCCGCTTGATGAGCCTGCTGGAGCGCCACGACGTGCCCTTCATCGAGGACGACGTGTATGGCGACTTGTTGTTCGACGGCTCGCGTCCGGCGCCGCTGAAGGCGCTCGATCGCGACGGCCGCGTGCTCTACGTGGGCTCGGTGTCGAAGACGCTGGCCGCCGGTTACCGCGTCGGCTGGATCGCCGCGGGGCGCTACCAGAGCACGGTCGAGCGGCTCAAGTTCACGCAGTCCGTAGCGACGCCCACGATGCCGCAGATGGCCGTAGCGGAGTTTTTGGCCAGCGGAGGCTACGATCGCCACCTGCGCAAGACGCGCCGCCTGCTCTCGGTGCAAGTGGAGAAGACGCGCGAGGCGATCGCTCGGCATTTTCCCGCCGGCACGCGGGTGAGCGCGCCGCGCGGAGGCTACGTCGTGTGGGTGGAGCTGCCCGGCAACGTCTCCTCCTTCGCGATCCAACGGCGAGCGCTGGAGCGCGGCGTCTCGGTCGCGCCGGGGCCGATTTTTTCGGCCGGTGGCCGCTTCGAGAATCACCTACGCTTGAACGCGGGCGTGGTGTGGTCGGAGCGCATCGAGCACTCGCTGGAGCTCTTGGCGGACATCGTCAAAGAGCTGAGCAGCTGACGTCTCCCCGGCAGGTCTTGACTCCGAAATCGGACCGGGGCGACCCTCGAGAGGAATGAACGACCAGCCCGGGCGAGTACTCGCCGGAAAGTACGAGCTCGTCGAGCAACTGGGCAAAGGCGGCATGGCCGTGGTGTGGCGCGGCATCGCGCATGGCAGCAGCGGCTTCGCGAGGCCCGTCGCGATCAAGCGCATCGACTCGCAGGTGGTCGGCTTCGCCGAGGTGGTGGAGATGTTCGTGGAAGAGGCGCGCGTCGGCGCGCTGCTCAACCACCCGAACATCGTGCAAGTCTTCGACTTCGGCCAAGACGAGGCCGGTCATCATTTCTTGGTGACCGAGCTGGTAAGCGGCCTGCACCTGGGGCAGTGGGTGCGAAGCCATTACGAGCACGCCCAGCGCGAGACGCCCTGGCCGCTGGTGGCTGCCATCGGTATCGAGATGCTACGCGGGCTGGAGGCGGCGCACTCACGCCGGGCCGCGGACGGCACGGCGTCGCCCATCATGCACCGCGACGTGACCCCACCAAACATCCTGCTGGATCAGTCCGGCATCGTGAAGCTGGCGGATTTCGGGTTGGCGCGCGCCATGGATCGCGGCCGCATGACCCGACCCAACATCGTCAAGGGCAAGCTCTCGTACCTTGCGCCCGAGCTGATCGCGGGCGACGCGCCCAGCCCAGCGACGGATCTGTTCAGCGTCGGCATCGTGCTGTGGGAAGCGCTGACCGGTGAGCGGCTGTTCAACGCTGGCACGGACGTGGACGTGGTCGCGCAGGTCCGCGAAGCCAAGGTGCCGCTGCTCAGCTTCAAGCGCCCCAACTTGCCGATGGCGCTGGCGAGCGCCGTGCACCGCGTGCTGGAGCGCGATCCGGCGCGTCGCTTCCGGAGCGCACGCGAGATGCTGGAGGCGCTGACCGACGTGCTGCGCGTCCTGCCCGACAGCACGGACGCGCTGGCGCTAGGCCAGAGCGTCCGTGAAGCGCAGAGGCGCCTGGGTGGGAGCGCGGGCGCCTCGTGACCGCTGCCCCCTCGCACGTGCTGGCGCGGAGCCGGCCATTTTTCAGGCCGTCTGGCCTGAATTTGAAATTCGTTTTCAGTGCGGCTATGCTGGAGAGGTCGCGCTGATGCTTCTCTCCCAAGTCCCCATTGGTCAGGTGGTCCAGGTCACCCGCATCGGAGGCGAAGGCTCGTTCCGCCGTCGCTTGCTCGAGCTCGGCCTGGTGCCGGGCACGCGCGTAGAGCTCTTGCGCGTGGCGCCGCTGGGCGATCCGGTAGAGCTTTTGGTACGCGGCGCCAGCTTGTCCATACGCAAGGCAGAGGCCGGCTTCGTCGAAGTGCACGCCACTCGCGCGGAGCTACAGAGCGCGCCCGCTGCCACGCTAGAGCCAGATCTCGGCCTGTGAAGACGCGAGCAGCGGCGTGAGCAACCAACAACCGACTCCTTCCACCTCCACGGCTCCGCCCGCGCCCAGCCCCGGCGCCAACCCGACGCCGCTCGTCCTACTCCTGGGCAACCCGAACACCGGGAAAACGTCGCTGTTCAACCGCCTCACCGGCCAGAACGCGCGCATCGGCAATTATCCAGGCGTCACGGTCGAGCGCAAGAGCGGGTACTCGCGCTTGACCGGCAAGAGCCACGTGGAGGTCGTGGACCTGCCAGGCACCTACTCGCTGAGCGCGCGCTCGGCGGAAGAGCAGATCGCGCTGTGGGCCACCCTCGGGCAAGCGCAGCACCCCAAGCCGGACCTGTGCGTGTTCGTGGCGGACGCCAACCAGCTGGGCCGCAACCTGTACTTGGCGGTACAGCTGGCAGAGCTCGGCGTGCCGCTGGTCGTGGCGCTCAACATGATCGACGAGGTGAGCGACAATCCGCCGAGCGCGGAGGCGCTGTCGCAGCTGCTCGGCGTCCCGTGCGTAGCGGTGAGCGCCCGCCGCGGCAGCGGTATCTCCGCGCTGCTCGCCACCATCGAGCAGGCGCTGGCCGAGCCGCCGCGCGCGCGCGTCAGCGTGAGCTACCCCGACGCCCTACTGAGTGACGTGGAGGAGCTACGCAAATCGCTGCCCGCGGAGCTGCGCGGCGACCCGCAGCGCGAGCGCGCGGTGGCGCTGTGGGCGCTCACCAGCATCGACGAAGACGACGAGCTCAGCGACATCGATCCGGACCTGCGCCGCGCCACGCTGGCGCTGCGCAGCCGCGACGCGCGCGACCGCGATCACGAGGTGATCGGCGCCCGCTACGCCTTCATCGACGAGCAGCTGCCGCGGCTGTACCAGCGGCTGGAGCGGCACCCGCAGAAGCGCAAGCTGTCCGAGCGCGCCGATCGCGTGCTGCTACATCCGGTGTGGGGCTTCGTGCTGTTCATCGCCGTGATGCTGATCCTGTTTCAGTCGCTGTTCAGCTGGTCGGACCCTGCCATCTCGCTCATCGAGGACGCGTTCGGCTGGGTCAACGCTCAGCTGGAGCAGCGACTGGACGAGGGCCTGCTGCGGGACTTCTTGACGCAGGGCCTGGTGAGCGGCGTCGGCAACGTGCTCGTATTTCTGCCGCAAATCCTGCTGCTCTTCTTCTTCATCGGCCTGCTGGAGGACTCGGGCTACATGGCTCGCGTCGCCTACCTGATGGATCGCATCATGAAGGCGCTCGGCCTCCACGGCCGCGCCTTCGTGCCCATGTTGAGCGGGTTTGCCTGCGCGGTGCCGGCGATTTTGGCGACGCGCACGATGGAGCGCCAGCGCGATCGCTTACTGACGATGCTGGTGATCCCGCTGATGACCTGCTCGGCGCGCTTGCCGGTGTACACGTTAATCATCGGCGCCTTGTTCCCGCCCTCCGACGTGATGGGCTTCCTGCCGCTCCAGGGCCTGCTCATGGTCGGCATGTACCTGTTCGCCACTGCGATCACGCTGCTCGCCGCCGGCGTGCTGGGTCGCACCGCGGTCAAGGGGCGCCGCATCCCGCTGATCTTGGAGCTGCCCCCGTACCGTCTCCCCAGCCTGGCCGGCACGCTCAAGATGATGTGGGAACGCGCCAGCGTGTTCCTCAAAGAGGCCGGCACGGTGATCCTGGCCTGCACGGTCGCGCTGTGGGTGCTGCTCTCGTTCCCGCGCGTGCCGGAAGCCGACGCTCCGCCACCTCCCACCGCCACGCTCCAGGTCCAGCCGACCCAGGACCAAGCAGACCCGAAGCCGGCGCAGGCAGCTGCAGCAGAGGCTGAGGCGGCGCCGGCCAGCCCCGCACCGGCGCCGAGCCCGATCGCCCAGAGCTACGCCGGCCGCCTCGGTCACGCCATCGAGCCCCTGCTGGCTCCGCTCGGCTTG
>JAEYOT010000045.1 GCA_023411445.1 Pseudomonadota bacterium | reverse complement strand
GCTTTGCGCTCACGCTCTCGCTCGGCGCCGGGCTCGGTCTGATCGCCACGCTGCTCCTGGGCCGTGATTTCCGCCGCGACGAGAGCTGGGGCGTGCTGCTCGGCACCGGGCTGCTCACCGCCGGCGCGGCCGATCGCGCCGGCCTCTCGCTGCTCGGCGCCTTGTTCGCCATGGGCCTAACGCTGGCCGCTTCCCGGCACCGCCTGGAGATCAAGGCCATGTTGACGCCGACGGAGAAGCCAGTGCTCTTGCCGGTGACGTTGCTGGCGGGCGCCTACGTGAACCTCAACCTGCCGAACGAAGCGCTGATCCTGGTCGGCCTGGCGGTGGCGGCGAAGCTCATCGTGCGGGTGCTGCTGGGCGCGCTGCTCGGCTCCGGCCCGGCGCGCGGAACCGGCGCGGACTTCGGCTTGAGTATGCTGGCTTCCGGCGGCTTCACGATCGCCGCCGCCTTGGCGCTCACGACGCGCCTGCCGGGCATGGCTTCGGACAGCGTGCTGCTCTTCGTCGTCGTCTCCACCATCTTGGGCGAGTGGCTGGGCCCGAGCGCGCTGAGGCGCTCACTGGCTCGCGCCGGGGAGCTGCACGCAGTGGAGCCGAGCGAGGTTGGACGACCCAGCGACGCGTCCGAGCTGGTCTCAAGGGAGAGCCACGGATGAGCGGGCACGGCGGCGCCAGGAAGGGAGTCGCGACCCGCGCAGTGCAGGCGCTGGCGCTAGCGGTGTCGTTCGGCGTGCTGTTCGCTCTCACAGAGCTTACGCCGCAAATGGACTCGCGGCTCGGCACCATGACCGCGATCGGCTTCTTGGTGCTCGCGGGCACGCTGCTGAGCGAGCTGCTCGAGCCGCTGGGCCTGCCGCACCTGTCCGGCTATTTGCTGGCCGGCATCGTCGGCGGTCCGCACGTGCTGCACCTCGTGGATCACGAGACGGTGGAGCAGCTGTCGCCGGTCAACACCCTGGCGCTGGCGTTGATCGCGCTGGCCGGTGGCGTGGAGCTGCGCATCGACACGCTGCGCTCGGTCGCCAAGAGCTTGGCGGTGGCGAGCGGGATTCAAACCGTCGTCGTCTTGACCGGCATGGCTCTCACGTTCATGGCGCTCGCGCGCTTCGTGCCGTTCGCCAAGGATTTGGAGCTGCGGCCGTTGCTCGGCGTGGCGCTGCTCTGGGGCGCCATGAGCGTGACGCGCAGCCCCTCCGCCTGCATGGGCATCCTGTCGCAGACCCGCGCCAAGGGCCCGTTGGCCACGTTCTCACTGGGCTTCATCATGCTCTCGGACGTGGTGGTGGTCGTGATGCTGGCGGTCGTGATCATGCTGGCCAGACCGCTGATCACCGCTGGCGCCGACATCTCCATCGCGGACTTCAACGTGCTCGGTCACGAGCTGCTCGGCAGCATCTCGATGGGCACTACGCTCGGCTTGGCGCTGGCCATCTACCTACGCTTGGTTGGCGGGCAGCTGCTGTTGGTGCTGCTCGCGCTCGGGTTCGGCGTGACGGCAGCGCTCAGGTACGTGCACGTGGATCCGCTGCTCACGTTCCTCACCGCCGGCTTCGTGGTGCAGAACCTGTCCAATCAGGGGCCGAAGCTGCTGCACGCCGTCGAGCAGATGGGCAGCGTGGTCTTCGTCCTGTTCTTCGCCACGGCTGGTGCGCACCTGGATCTACCGCTGCTGAAGCAGGCCTGGGCCATCGCGCTCACGCTGTGCGGCGTGCGCATCGCGCTCACCTATGGCGCGGCTCGGCTCAGCTCGCGCCTGGCGGCGGACCCGCCCGTCGTTCGCAAGTGGGGTTGGGCACCGCTGGTGTCGCAAGCCGGCCTTGCCCTAGGCCTCGGGGTCGTGATCAAAAACGCGTTTCCGGGCCCGGTCGGTGAGGGCTTCGGCTCCCTCGTGATCGCGGCCGTGGCCATCAATGAGATGATCGGGCCGGTGCTGTTCAAGATGGCGCTCGACAAGACGGGCGAGACGGATCGCAGCGAACCGGCGGCTCGTCCCTCCCTGGCTCCTGAAAATCCTTAAATTACGGCGTCTTAAACAGAATTAGCATAAATCCTATCGGGCCTATAGAGATTGAGCAATAATGGTCGGACGGCATGGATCCGATCGTTGCGCTGGCTGGCTTGTTCGTAGGCTTCGTCGTCGGCCTCACCGGTATGGGCGGCGGCGCGTTGATGACGCCGATCCTGGTGCTCTTGTTCAAGATCGAGCCGCTCGCCGCCGTGTCGAGCGACATCGTCGCCGCGATGGTCATGAAGCCGATCGGTGGGGGCGTGCACTTCAGGCGCGGCTCGGTGAACAAGGAGCTCGTCAAGTGGCTGGTGCTCGGCTCCATCCCGTCGGCTTTCTTGGGCGTGGTGCTGCTCAAGCTGATCGGTGGCGGCGTGACCCTGCAGGGCATCGTGAAGCACGCCTTGGGCGTGGCGCTGCTGGTGGTCGCGGCTGGGCTCGTGGCGAGGCCGCTGCTCACGCGCTACCGCAAGCCGGGCGATAGCATCATGCCGCTGGCGGTGAAGCGCGTGCCCACGCTGCTCATCGGCGTCGCCGGTGGCTTGCTCGTGGGTCTCACCTCGGTTGGCTCTGGCTCGCTGATGATCATCTTGCTCTTGATGCTGTACCCCCGGTTCAAGCTGTCGGAGCTGGTGGGCACGGATTTGGTGCAGGCGGTGCCGCTCGTCGCTTCGGCGGCGCTTGGGCACGTCTTGTTCGGGGATTTTCAGCTCTCGCTCACCGCTTCGATCCTGATCGGCGCGATCCCGGGCGTCTTTCTCGGCGCGCAGCTGTCGTCGCGGGCGCCCGATCACCTGATCCGTCCAGCCTTGATCGTCGTGCTGCTCGCGTCGGCCTCCAAGCTGCTCGGCGCCAGCAACTGGGTGACGGCGGCGG
>JAEYOT010000041.1 GCA_023411445.1 Pseudomonadota bacterium | reverse complement strand
CGGCAAAGCCGCCATCGCCGCCTTCGGCAAAGCCGCCTTCGCCGCCTGAGTGGAAGCCGCCTTCGCCGCCGGAGTGGAAGCCGCCTGCGCCACCGAAGGGCGCCCCGCCTTCGCCGCCGGCGCCGCCGTCACCCGGCGGGATGGGGTCGTCCACGCAGCTACCGGCCGCGCAATGTTGGCCCGCCGCGCACGTGACCTCGTGGCAGAGATCGACGCAGCCGCCATTTTCCGCGCACTTGTCTCCAGCTGGGCAGTCGACCTGCTGGCAGAGCGGCACGCAGCCGCCCGCGAGCTCGCACTTGCTGCTGCCGTTGCAGGCGGCGCTGTCGCAGTGGGTGACGCACAGCCCCTGCCCGTTGCAGTTGAGCCCGGAGGCGCACACGCTGCTCGCGCACCCCGGGCGCAGGTGCGTCTCGGGCACGGTGGCGGCCGGTACGGACGGGCTCGACCAGCTCAAAGTCATCACAGCGTCGCCGTTGCGCTCGTAGTATTCGATGACAATCGGGTGCCAGCCTGCTGCGAGGGGGACCTGCGCCGTGTTCACGGTCGCGGAGTGGTCGGTGAAGTTATCGATCACCAGCGCCCCGTCCACGTACACGCGGACGCCATCGTCCGAGAGCGTGGAAAGCTCGTAGGTCTCGTCGAAATCCGCCTTGAGCTCACCGGTCCAGCGCACCGAGAAGGTGTCGGGCGAGAGGCTCGGGTCGGGCGAGCTGCCCTTCCAGTCGAACGCGATGGTTGGGTCGACGCGCGTCAGGGGCGTCCCCACGAAGCCCAAGTCGTTGAAGTACTGCGCGGTGAGACCACCCGTAGGGACGTAACGCGCCACGTAGCGCAGGGGCGCTGTGACGTTGGACAGGGTGTGGGCGGCGGACCCGCCATCGGACCAGCTAGCAAAACGCCAAGTGAGGCCGCCGCTGGCTACCTGCGCCGTCGGCGCGGCGATGGTGTGGTCGGAGCCCATGAGCACGCGCCGCGCGAACGGAGTCGGCTCCTCGGTGTGACCGACGACCAAGCTCAACCCCGAAGGCTCCGTGTCGAACACCAAGCTCACGGTGCGCGGATCGAGCCGCCGCCGCACCGAGCGCTTCTGTCCGGAAGAATCGGTCGCGGTCAAGATAAGCTCCAGGTACATCGGGTAGTCGTGGTCGGGAGCGACCACGCTGCCGCTGGCCATGCCGTCGAAGCCGAGCAGGCTGTGCACGTGGCAACCGTCGGGGCAGTGCTGCACCACCACCTGCCAGCTGAGCGCTGAGGGCGGCAGCTCGCCGTCTTCGGCGTCGGTGGCGTGCCCGCTGAAGGTGATGGTGTCGCCGACGTTCCAGCGCAGGTCCGTGCTCGGGGTGTCGATGACGACCACCGGCGGCGTCGAGGTGGGTGCTGGCTCGCTGGTCGCCTCGATCACGAGCGGCGCGCTGATGTTCGAGGTGCCTCGCTGATCTGTGACCTTGAGCCGCACGGTGTAGCTGCCGACCGAGTCGTACAGGTAGGCAGGCTTGACGTCGGTGGCGTCGTCGAAGGCTCCATCGCCGTCCAGATCCCAGGCGTAGCTGAGGACGTCTTCCGGCAGCGCCTTGACCGAGGTGGAGCCGTCGAGCTCGACGAGCAGCGGCGCCTGGCCTTGCTGGGGGCTGGCCGTGAACGCCGCGGCTGGCTCCAAGTAGCGGATGCGCTGGATCGTGCCGGAGGTCATCGCGGCGTAGAAGAGATCGCCACCGGGACCCGTGGTGAGGAACACCGGCCCGTCAGCGTCGACGTGAAACGAGCGCGCCGTGGCCGGATCCGGATCACCGTTTGTGCCCTGATTCATCACGTAAATGCAGCGGCGCGAGTAGTCCGCGAAGAACATCGCGCCGTGGTACTCGGACGGGTAAGCGCCTGAGTCGTAGAAGGCGATGCCGGTGACCGAAGAGCTGCCGGTGCCGCAGCCGTCGCTGGCTGACAAGCGGGCCCGGTGTCGGTAAGCGAAGTACGGGGCGGTGACGCTGCTCTCGGTGTAGAGCGTCTCGCAGCTGGTCAGGTTCACCGCGTCGTAGCCCGGCTGCGTGCCGGCGCCTTCGTAGCAAGGCCAGCCGAAGTTCAGGGCAGAGCTCGTGCCGAGCGGGATGCGGTTCAGCTCCTCCCACGCATCCCAGCCGACGTCGGCGATCCACAGCTCGCTCTTGCCTGGCCGCGTCGCGATCCGGAACGGATTGCGCAGCCCGTAGGCGATGATGCGTTGCGCGTTGGCGTCGCTCGAGCTGGCGAGCGGGTTGTCGCTCTTGCCCAGCCCCGTCTCCGGGTCGACGCGGACCACGGCGCCGTTCAGCAGCACGGGACCGGCCGGGCGCCGCACGCTCTGCGAGCGGAGCGCACCGCCCTCGGCGCTCGGCGGCGTTTGGGCTTGTCCCACGCCAACGGGGGGATCACCGAGCGGGTTCAGCGGGCTGCCGGCTTGGCCGTAGTCGACGAAGTTGAAGCTGGCGCCGTCGCCGCCGGAAGCGTACAGCGCGCCGTCCGGTCCGAACTCGACTTGCCCGGTCGCGTGGCTCGGGTACTGCTGGCGCCAACCTTCGATCAGCACCGTCTCGGTGCCGGCCGTGTTGCCGATGGCGCTGAAGCGCGAGAGGCGCCCGGAGATCACGCAACCGTTGTCCGTGGCGCCGGGCGGGGAGGGGCAACCGTCGCCCCACTTTGGCGCCGTCTCCCCGATGTCACCATCGTAGTTGTAGAGCACGTACACGTAGGGCTTCGCTGGAAAGTCCGGAGCCAGCGTCATGCCTAGCAGGCCGCGATCCCAGAAGTCGTGCACGCGCGTCTGC
>JAEYOT010000849.1 GCA_023411445.1 Pseudomonadota bacterium | reverse complement strand
GCATTGGCTTGCGCACACGGAAGCGCAACGATCCCGCGTCACGGCGGACGCGGGCGGCGAGTGCGATCCGGAGCGCGCGCGCGCTCGCGCTTCCAGCGTGCCCAACGCGCCACTGCCGCACAGGAAGCGAAGCGAATGAGCCACGTGCAGGTCGCCGCGCTCGCGGCTCTCGCAAGCCTCGTGACCGCGTGCAACACCGCGGGCTCGGCTTGGATGGCGCAGCCGCTCGACGGCGAGCTGACGCCGCCGCCTGCGCCGGAGGCAACCCAGAGCGAGCGAGCGCCGTCGACGGCGCGCCGCAGCACGCGCACGCTGGTGATCGGAGAGGCTCAACTGCCGGCGACCGCAGGCGCTGCGCAAGACGGCAGCGGCTACACTCACGTCGGCCCAGCCAAGCCACCCCTCGTCGGGAACGTGCTCGGCACCTTCAAGAATACCTACTACGACTTTCCCAGCGAAGGCGACTTCGAGGGCGCGACGATTGACCTGATGAACGCGCAGTGCCAGCCGATCAGCAGCGTGCCGCGCGCGTTCTACGAGAGCGTGTGCGTGCAGGGCAGCGGCACGCTGCGCGCGGGTGGCACGGTCAGCTTCGCCAAGCGGGATTGCGCGTGCGCCGCCGAGTGTCCCCGCACCGGGCAGCGCATCTGCTTCGACTTGCTGGACAAGGCGCAGTTTCCGTGGGGCCGTGGCGCGATGGGTAAGGCCATCACGCCGCTCGTGACAGTCGCGGTGGATTCGAGCGTGATTGCCCTGGGGACCTCGCTCTACATTCCGGAGTACGATGGCATCGCGCGGGATGCGCACGGACGCTCGACCCACGACGGTTGTTTCGTGGCCGAAGATCGCGGTCTAGCCGTCAAAGGGCAGCACGTCGACGTCTTCACCGGCAGCCGCGAAATCACCCTGCTGTGGAACCGGCTGGTGCCAACTGGCAAGGGTGTTACCGTCGTGATCGACAGTCCGCGCTGCGTCCGCGCTGCCGGGCGCAGGCCATAGCGTCAGCGCCCCAATCGTTTCGTCATTGCAGTCACCCCGAAATCTGTCGGACACGCCGGGGCACGGACGGGGCGAGCATGCTCGAGCTCAAGTCACGCAGCTTGGCGCCCCGCGGCCATGGTGGTATGCGGCAGGGTGGTGAGGACCAAGGGGAACTCTTAGTTCACATGAAGCTTTTGCATTTCGAAGTCGGGAACGAGCGACCGCTGTTCCTCATCGCCGGCCCCTGTGTCATCGAGACGCAGGAGACCACGCTAAGGACCGCTCAGGCGCTGAAGGAGACGACGGCCAGGCTCGGCATCCCGTTCATCTTCAAGTCCAGTTACGACAAGGCCAACCGAAAGTCCGGCCGAGCCTATCGCGGGCCTGGAATGGAAAAGGGGCTCCGTATCTTGGAGCTGGTCAAGAAGGAGATCGGGGTGCCCGTCATCACGGACGTGCACGAGGACACGCCGATAGACGAAGTCGCCAGCGTCGTGGACGTGCTGCAGACCCCAGCCTTCTTGGTCCGGCAGACGAGCTTCATCCACCGCGTGGCTTCGGCGGGCAGGCCGGTCAACGTGAAGCGTGGCCAGTTCATGGCCCCGTGGGATCTCACGGACGTCGTGGCGAAGTTTCGCGATGTCGGTAACGAGCAGGTCATGCTCTGCGAGCGCGGCGCCTGCTTCGGCTACGACGCTATCGTCTCCGACATGCGTGCGCTCGAGGTCATGAAGGACACAGGTTGTCCGGTGGTCTTCGACGCGACGCACTCCGTGCAGCAGCCGGGCGGCTTCGGCCCCAAAGGCTTGCAGCGTGCGCTGGTGCCGACGCTCGCTCGCGCAGCCGTCGCGGTGGGGGTGGCCGGCCTTTTCCTAGAGACACACCCCGACCCGGATCAAGCCCTGAGTGACGGGCCCAACATGTGGCCGCTCGACAGAGTGGAGGAGCTTCTCACCATCTTACTCGAGCTGGATCACGTCGCCAAACGCACGCGTTGAAGGATGAGCACGCTCGAGACATCGCCGGTCCTTCAACACACGCCGGCACCCCGTCCGTCCGCGCGCGGCGTTTGCTTCTGGTACCAGTCGGTGCAGCAGGCGCGCGCCCTCGCTTCCTGCCGCTACCGGATCGGCCATTTCAGCGAGCTGACGCGCGGGGCGGACGTGGTGATCGACGAGCATTTCCCGTCCGCCTTGACGCGCAGAGTGCACACGGTCGTTTGCGTACGGCCATTCGTCACCCCCAGCTTGGAGCGAGAGCTGGCTCTGCTACGGCGCGCAGGCATCCGCTTGATCGCCGACTACGACGACCTGCTCTTCGCCGGTAACGTCAGTGGGCTCCCTGCATCCGTGCTCGGCTCCGGAACGCTGAGTGACGGCCTGCAGCGCCTCGCTCACTACGGCGCGGGGCTCCGCGTCTTCGATCAGTTCATCGTCTCGACGCGAGCATTAAGAGACCGCCTCAAGGTGCTGGCGCCCACCGCCCGGATCACCTTGGTGCCAAACGGTTTGTCGGACGCTTGGGTGCAGCAAGGCCGCGCTCTTTACCCCGCTTTCAAGTGGGACGACGCGCCCACCATCCGCTACTTCAGCGGTTCTCCAAGCCATGATCGCGACTTTTCAGGTATAATTGCACCCTTGAGCCGATTCATGCAGCGACATCAGCACGTGCGTCTGGATCTGGTGGGTCATCTCAACGTGGATGTCACGGCGCTGCCCGCGCAACGGGTGCGTCGGCTTCCGAGCATGGACTACGATCAGTTGCCGCGGCTGCTCAGGTCCAGCTGGGTCAACCTCGCGCCGCTGGCACCCTCGGAGTTTACCGAGTGCAAGTCGGCTCTCAAGCTCCTGGAGGCCGGAGCCTTCGATTGTCCCACTTTGGCGTCCCCCAACGATGACGTGCGGCGCCACCAGGAGCTGGGCGCCCCCGTCGTCCTCTGTCAAACGCCGGATGAGTGGCTGAGCGGCCTGGAGCGACTACTCGACCCCGCGACGCGAAGCGCGGTGGCTGACGGTTGCTTTCGTCATGTGATGTCGCATGGCATGGCCAGCGCGCACCTGGACTCCTGGCTGGCGGCGACGAGCCCGCGGGTGGCGTCGTGAAACGACGGCGCTTGATCCTGGAGCTTGGGGGTATGAGCCCGCCCATCGTCAAGGCCGCCAGCTTTCTGCTGCGAGATTCGAGGCTCTCTTGCAGCGTGCGCTTCGTTCGCAGGCCGGAGACGGCGCCGTCGGCGGACGTGCTGCGCCTCGAGCCCGGCTCGATGGTTCGCCCCTTGATCAGCGTGCTGTGGGGCGGCGACAGCTTGGCCGAGCCGACGCACCGCTCCATCGGTCTCACGCGCGCCATCTGGTTCGAAGGCCGCTCCAGCGCCGATTGGCAGAGCCCGGGCGAGCTCTTAACGCGACGCTCTTTCTACGGCACGCCCGACCGTGAACGGCCGTGGGTGCTGGTGGCGCCTGGGCTGCGGGTGGAGTCGACTGACTTGGAGCACGCTACAGGCTTGAGTAATCCGCAGCTGCACCTGCTCCGCCCTCGACAAGCCGCGCGGCATCGGCAGGCGGTGTACTGGTGGCCCAGCGGCAAGGTGCTCGCGTCTCTGCTCGGTCGGGTCGACGCGGTCGTCGCGCCCAACGGGCCCCTGGCTTGGGACGCACAGCGAGTGGGCGCGCCCTACTTCGAGCCGGCAGCGGGCGAAGGCGTCCCGGCCGAGCTCGCCAATCGGCGGCTCGCTCGCCTCGTCCCGGAGACGCTCGTCGGCGATGGAGCCTTCTGGGATGGCCTGGTCGCCCAGCTGTTGGACGAGTCGTGGGTCACGCAATGGGGCACGAAGCACTGGCTGCTGCTGGCGCGCGATCGGGCGCCTGTGCGCCCAGGCGGGCTCCGCATTCGGCGCAAGCTTCGCAAGCTGCGGCGCGACCCCGCAGCGTTCGTGCAGGACTCCAAGTGGTTCAAGCTGCTGACCAGCGGGAACACGCGCGGTGCGACGGCGCTGAGCGGATGGCTTGGCACTGCATCCCCTGTCGAGCGCCCCGCGGCCGAGGAGGACCATCACCTCTTCGACCCTTCGTGGTACCTCTCCCAACTGCGCGCGCCCTTAGCGAACGGCGAGACGCCGCTCCAGCACTACGTCCGCATCGGAGCCGCGCAAGGGCTGGATCCCCACCCCCTGTTCGATACCCGCTGGTACCTGGCCCAGCTAGGTCGTCCCTTGCCCAAGGGACAGACCCCGCTGGACCACTACGTGCGCGTGGGCGCCGCGCAAGGGCTGAGCCCGCACCCGCTGTTCGACTCGAAGCGCTACGCCGAGGGGCTGGGCGGCAAGTCGCTCTGAGCTTGCTCGAGCCCTAGGCCGCGCTTGAGTCGAGCCACGATCGGCGGGATGTTGATCGCCGCCCGCTGCTCGAGACGACGGCTGATGACACGGCATTGCTCGGTCGATAACGCGAGGCTCTCAGCAGCCTGGTTGGCCTGTTCGTGGTAGCCCCGGCGCCAGAGCAGCGCGGGCAGCGTCAACGCCATGCCTGCGTCCTCGTACTTCGGCGATGGCACGACCTCGCGCAAGCGCTCACACGCCCTCCTGATCGCCTTTTCCTCGATCTTCTTGAAGCTGTCCTTCTGAAAATAGCGCGTGATTCGGGGGGATCTCCTGTGCCACCCGAAAGACGATGCTGCCCCCGTCGCTCACCACCAGCTCCGCCTCCAACGGTAGCCACATGAGCAAGGCCTGCAGGGTGATCGCCGAGTTGATGAAGAAGTCTTGAAACACGATGCGCGTATCGGTGGTCAGGTGGGGCGCCACCGCTCGCAACAACTGCGCGTTCTCCCAACCCTTGGACGCATCCACGAACAGCACTCCCAACTTGGCGCGCGCCGGGAGCGCCTCCGCCAATAGCAAGGGCGCATCTTGCACCATGCCCTGAACGGTGGTGATGCGGTCGCCGAAGCTTCCCATCAAGCTCAAGAACGCCTCGCGGAAGCTGTCGCCCTCCCTCAGGCGAGCGACCTCGGGAGGCATGCCCTGCCGCGCCGCCTTCGGCATGTGGTCGGCGCGCCAAACGAACGCGTCGTAGCAAAACAAGCGCCAGCTCTGCGGCGCTGCGCTCTCCAACCCCTGGCAAATGCGGGTCGTCGAGCGACCGAGCCAGGTCCCGACTTCAAGATAGGTGAGCTGAGGATCCCAGTAGGAGCGGGCCAGGTGATAGTAGAGTCGCTCCTCCTCCGGTGTGATCATCCCGGGCGTCGCAAGCTCGCTTAGCTGATCACGTCCCGAGAAGTACACTGCAACCATGACCCATCTTTCCCTGCGCTGAGCGTCACCGGGAGACGCACCGGGTTGACTTGGCCAGCGTCATGATGCAGTCGAGCGTGCCCGAGCACAACGGGGACGGAGCACACTGGCCTCGGGGCTGTTCAATCGCTCACGATCGCGTGAAATTTCAAGTCACGCTCAACAACGGTGACCAGCCGTGGCCACTGCTCGGCCGAGGTCGCGGCGTCGTAACCGCACGGAATTGCTGAAAAACGTCGCGATAGTTCTGTGCCACGCGCTGCCACGCAAACACGTCCACCGCCTTAGCTCGCGCCGCCTGCGAAAACCTCTGCCTGCGCTCAGGATCCAGGAGCAACTCCACGATGCGGTCGGCTAGCTGCTCGACCTCGCCGAAGGGAACGACGTAGCCGTTGACGCCCGAGTCGATCTTGTGACGGTTCACTTCATAGTCGAACTCGACACAAGGTAGTCCCGAGCTGAGCGCCTCCACGGTCACGTTGCCGAAAGTCTCCACCTTCGACGGGAACACGAACAAGTCTGCGCCTGCGTAGATCAAGGGCGTGTCGAAGTAATTGACCTCGCCCAGCGCATAGAACGCGCTCTCTACGCCCAGAGACCGGGCGACTTCCGTCAAGTTCTCGCCGTTTCCCTGGCGTCCGGCGTGAACCAGCACGGCTTGGGGCACGCGCTCGAGCACCGATTTCAGGGCATGAACGGCCAAGTGGAAGGCCTTCTTCTTCACGTTGCGCCCGACGGTGAGCAACACCAAACGGTCGTCAGCCAATCCGAGACGGTCGTGGAGGTAGCGGCTCTGTTGTGGGCGGAACCTGTCGATGTCGACGCCGTTGTGGATCGTGTGGACGATCGTGTCTGGCGCGATCGCCTTCACGAGCGGCGCGATGTGCTCTCCGATCACCACGTTGCGATCCACGCGACGAATGTTGCTGTCGATCACGGCGCGTTTCACGGCGTCACGTCGGTAGCCATACTTGGTACCGTCGTCCACCTGGATGTCCTCGCCGTGCGTGCGCAGCACCACCGCAATTCCGAACTCATCCTTCAACGCGAGCGCCATCGACGCCGCTTCGAGCCCGCCTTGAACGAGCAGGACATCGAAGGGCAAGACCGCGTGCTGGCGCCGGAACATCTCGAAGAAGTGGCGTTCGCTCCGGAAGCGCTTGAGCAAGTAGTTGTGCCGGATCTCTTCGAACGGCTTGTCGGGCTTCGGAGCGTAGAGCGTGACCAAGTCCCCGGCGAGGGTGAGGTGCGTGGCCAAGTTGTGGATCATCAGCTCCATCCCGGCCTGGGCAGGCCAGAACCCGAGCGTCAGGATACCGACGCGACGCTGGGCAGCGAACGCGCGCGGCAAATCCAAGCTGGGCGGCGCCTCACGCAAAAGCTGCCGCCCGGAGCGCGGCATAGAGCGACAGAACACGTGCGTGCTCGCGTCGAACAACGCCCGGTTGGTTCCCCCATTGCAGCGAGCAATGAGCTGCTCCAGGCTCCGCCCACCGCTCGCGACCAGCGCATCGATTGTGGCTTTGGACGCCAGGAACGCCACCACGTCGTCTTCGGTGAGCGCGCGGTCGATTACGGACAGCTCAGTCGAGCCGACGCGAGTCGCCGCGTAAGCGCGATGCTCCATGACGTCGTCACTGCTGGGAGATTCGGCGTCGACCAGGTTGTTACCAAACAGGACGACTTGATCGGGAGCGAGGTCCTGTAGCCTCCCGAACGCTCGGGGGTACCACGTCTTGTCACAGAACATCGCGTCTGCGCGCAGGAACACTGCCCACTCACCGTCCCGCAGCAGGTGAGCGTAGTGCGCCAAGTCCAGCCCCGCGGCCTCGTCGATGACGAAGTTCTTCAGCACGTGCGGGTGCGAATCCTCAGGAGTCGGCGGCGGCGGCGCGACGCTGGGGGCGGTCACGTCATCCAGCAAGACTGCGTGCGACTGATCACCGTCGGCGCGATAGAAGTGGTACGCGTACAAGCTGGCCGGCATGAGCACGGGTCGACCTGACTCGCGAAACGCGATGTGCATGCGATTGTCGACTTTGAGGAAGCCGCTCGAAAACGGCACCTTTCGCCAGGTCCGCTTGCTCAGCATCATGATCACGCCCGAGGTGGAGTCGAGCGACGCGACGTTCGCTACCCAGTCCCGCTGAGCCTCGTTCAAGTAGGCGGCGAGCTGTTCATGAGCGGACGAGCGATGCTCGTCCATCAGCACACCAACTCGCTGGTACGGATTGCCGATGCGATTGGTCCGCCCCACCACCAAGCACTCGACACCTTCGTAGCCGGTGACGAGCTTCTGTACCATCTTGAACCAGTCAGGCGAGCAGAACATGGCGTCGTGATCGAGAAACAGCGCAAACGCGTCCTCCTCGATGAGCTCCATGTAGTCGTTGTAGGCCCGGCCCAGATCCTGCGCGTAGCTCGGGGGCGCGTAGGCGATGAAGACGTACAGCTTGGGTTCCTTGAGTGGCAGGCTGGGTCGCTCGTGCTTCCAGAAGTTGACGTACTCATTCAGGCGCATCTGCTTGCCGTACTTGATGGCGTTGACCTCAGTCCCGCTTACGACTAACGCCGATGACAACGCCAGCTGGTCGCGCTGTCCGCGGTAGGCATGCCACCAGGCTTCGTTCATGGCGCGGGCGGCAGCGGTGTTGCGACGCACGATGAAGCCGTTCTCGAACAGCCCAGCGTTGCGCTTCACGCCGAGCGCTTGGTAATGGCTCCGGTAATGCGCCAGCACCTCGGGATGCTCGATCCCGAGCGAAGCGCAGATGTCCATTTCGTCGAACACGCAGTCGCGGCGATGGTGTCGATACAGGCCAACGTCGCAGTCTTCCAGGCACTCGCTCAGCATGCGGTGCACGTCCGGCGCTCGCCACTCCATCGACGCGTCGATGTACACGCTCACGTCGTGATCGGGCAGGTACAGGTGCGGCAGGATCTTCGGCAGGCGCGACGAGCGGCGCGCGTCCCCTAGGAAGTCGCTGAGCACGCAGATCTCCCAATGCTTGCTGCTCAGCGCTGGGTTGTCCGTGAAGGCGATGAAGCGCACGCTCGGATCGGTCGTGAGCGGCTCCTTCAACGCTTCGTAGTTTCCGAAGCAGCAGGTGTAGACGATGATGCGAGTGTTGCCGGGGCTCACGGCGCGCTGTTGTTGGGCGGCCTGACGCCACGCCGGCTTGCCCAAAACGCGCGGTTGTCGCGCCTCCTGCTCGCGACGCTTGTCCTGCTCGCGCGCCAGGCTGCGCAACAGGCGATTGCCGCTGTCGGGCTGCCGCGTCGCAGGCTCGCTGCGACGCTTGGGCGGGAGACGGCGGCGGTCATGCAGCGCGATGATGAGCGGGTCGTCGCGTAGCGGCCCGGGACCGCTCGCGTCTCGCAAGTATCGGATGTACGCCGTGAGGTCGAAGCCGGTGCGTAGCAGATGGACGAGAGCGTTTTCCTCCGTCGGCAAGCCGTGCCGCCAGCGGTACCAAACGGGGTCGAACAACGGGTGCGGACTCAAGCCAGTGGCGTCCCCCTGACGCAGGTAGTGCGCTAGCGTGGTCTCTTCGAGCGCGCGGCCCTCCAGCTGCCGGCGATACCAGGCGGGATCGAACAGCGGGTGCGGGCTCAAGCCCTTGACGTCCCCCCGGACGAGGTAGTGTCGCAAGAGCCCCTCCGCTGGCCTCGGGGTCCCCGCCTGCATGGCGTACCAAGTAGGATCGAACAGCGGGTGCGGGCTCAAGCCCGCCGCCTCACCTTCGCGAACGTAGTGCGCCAGTGCTGTTTCGCTCAGCGCTGTCGAGAGCTGCGCGCGATACCAGGTCGGGTCGAACAGAGGGTGCGGCTTGAGCCCATCTCGATCGCCAGCGCTGACGTAGTGAGCTAGCGCGTTTTCGCTGGGCGACATGCTCGGAACCTGCGCTCGGTACCAGCCGGCGTCGAACAACCAGTGCGGGCTGATGCCCTGCTGCTCGCCGCCGCGCAGGTAGTGCGAAAGCGGCGTGGACCTGCTCGCCGGCAGCTGCTTTTCCTTGGAGATCAAGCGCCTCAGCGCGCTGATCGTGGCCTGAGCAGGCCGGAATCGCTCGTCGTTCATCCTCTTGCCCCCCAACACTAGCGCGCCCGCTTGAGCGCCACGAGAAACTCGTTGCTGCTCGGCAGTGGCTCCTCGTAAGCCTGCACCACCCAATCGATCAGGTTTGCGCGGAACAGCTCGTCGAACAATTGGCGGAAGCTGTCGCACGTGAACACGTGGCAATGCACGGAGTGATATTCCTCCCCCATGGCCAGAGCCTTGCGCACGGCCTTGTCGATTTGCATGCGCGGCTGCGACACGTCGACGGGCTTGCCGTCCCAGATGTCTTGCGTGTTCACCTTTCGATACATGTAGAGGTGTGCAAAGATCTGGCCCACGCTGGGTGACGCGAGCTCCCGGTGGGCGCAGTCGACGACGTCGGCCATCGTCGTCAGCGGCCGAATGATGTCGAATGTGTAGCGCTTGTCCGGAACGGCCAGCACGATCCAGCCGTCGGGCTCAGACACCTTGGCGAGCTGATCGAACCAGTTGATCAGGTCCGGCACGTGCTCGACCACGTGGTTGGCGACGATACAGTGAAAGGTCTCGTGGATGTCGTCCGCGAACTTGTGGCTCGTGAGCACGTAGTCCACGCGAGGCACGTTTTTCACCTTGTGCGGATAGCGCTCGAGCAGCTCATCTCGGCCGAAGCGATCCGCGTATTTGACGACGGTATCGTTCCCGAACAGCGGCGCGTTCAGCGCGCCGATCTCCAGCACGTTCCGGGGCAGGCCGACGTGCCTTTGAACGAAGGCTCGCCGCGCCCTGTGCTTGTTGTACGTGGGTTCGCTCATGACCGATGGACCTCGTGCAGACGAACCTGGCTCCGTAGCGCGCTGCTCGCGCAGCGTCCAGAGGGCGCTTTGGCACCTCGGCTCAAGGATGTTGCTCGCCCCGAGCATTCGAAGCATATTCGGCCGTCGATGCGATGTGATTGGGTGAGCTTCCCCTTGGACCGGGCGACCTTTTGGGGCGCCCTGTGCGCGCTCACGCTCATGGGTTGCGCTGGAGCCCCGCCGCCCGAGCCTCGCGCGATCGAGGACGCAAACGACACGGGCAGGACGGTCGATGCGCGCAGCGGAGCCGAGACAGAAGTGCTACGCGCGGTGCCCACTCTGCCTGTCAGGCAACCGCGCCGCATAGCTGGCCTGGTGGTAACGGCAGACTCCGCCTACTCGGCGGCGAGCGGGCGAACTTGCCGAGCCTTGTCGATCAATCCAGCCGCCAACAAGCCGTCCCAGGGCTCCACGCAACGCCTGGCCTGTACGAGCGGAGACGCCTGGTTCTTCGTCCCGGACGTGTTCGGCGAGACAGACGAGACAGAGGCGTCCAACTGAATGCACGCGGTCGTAGGGCAACTCCAAGTCGTCCACGCGCTCTTGTTACGAGAGACGAGGACTCGTTTTGGGGCGACCCAGCTCGGGTACCTCTGGGCGCTGGCCCAGCCCATGCTGTGGATCGGCATGTTCGCGGTCGTGTACTACGCCTTCGGGCGCATGACGCCCGCCGGCATGTCTACGATCGCGTTTTTGACGACCGGCATCGTCCCCTTCTCCTTGTTCCGCGAGACCGCTGGTCGCTCGATGAGCGCCATCGACGCCAACCGAGGTCTGCTCTTTTACCCCAGGGTGCGCCCGCTGGACCTCGTGACGGCGCGCGTGGTGCTGGAGGCCGTCACGCAGCTCTGCGTGCTAGCGATCTTGATGGGTGGCGTGGCCCTATACGAGGGTCCGTTCGTCATCGATAGTGTTTTGGATACGCTGGCCGGTCTCGCGCTGGCCTCGGGGCTCGGAGCATCCCTCGGACTGGTGTGCTGCGGGCTGAGCGTCTTCAGCAGCAGCGTCGAACGGCTGTTTCCTGCGCTCATGCGGCCGATGTTCTGGCTTTCGGCTTTGTTTCACCCGGTGGAGTCCGTTCCCAAGGCTTTCCGGGACATTTTGCTGCTCAATCCGGTAACGCACGCGATCGAGCTGGTGCGCGACGGCTGGTTTCCCGGTTACCATGCCCGCCATACGGATGCGCTGTACCCATTGACCTGGATAGCAGTGATGCTGTTTTTCGGGCTCAGCCTCGAGCGGGTTACGCGCAGACGGCTGGAGCTGACGTGATCGAGCTGAGAAACGTGACCAAGGCCTACGCCACACTGAGCGGAGCCAATACCGTGCTCGACAGCGTCAGCTTCACGTTTCCGGCTCGAACCAACGTCGGCATCCTGGGCCGCAACGGCGCTGGCAAGTCCACGCTGCTGCGTATCATCGCCGGCACGGAGCACCCGGACAGCGGTGAGGTCGTGCACCACGGCAGCGTGTCTTGGCCCATCGGCTTCGCTGGAGGCTTCAGCGGTTCCCTCACCGGCGAGGAGAATTGCCGCTTCGTGGCCCGCATCTACGGCAGTGACGTCGACGACGTCGTCGGAGCGACCATGGAGTTTGCGGAGCTGGGCGAGTACTTTCACATGCCCGTCAAGACTTACTCTTCTGGCATGAGGGCTCGCTTGGCCTTCGGTCTCAGCATGGCCATCGAGTTCGATGTTTACTTGGTAGACGAGGTGACCGCCGTTGGCGATAGGCGCTTCCAACGCAAGTGCCGCGCGGCTTTCGCCGAGCGGAGCCAGCGCTCTTCCGTCATCATCGTCTCACATCAGCTCAGCACCATTCGCGACTACTGCCACTGCTGTGCCGTGATCCAGGATGGGAAGCTGCTGTTCTTCGACAGCATTGACGCGGCACGCCGCATCTACGAGGCAGCCTGATGACGGCCCCCCCCGCCAAGGAGTCGCTCGAAGCGAGCCCAACGCAACCCGAGCCAGCAGCAGCGCCACCACCCAGCGGTCCTCGGACCGAGGCGAAGACAGGCGCTGAGCCGGAGAAGCGGCTCGTGGTCGTCGAGGGCACCGAGAAGGTCACCGCGATCTCCGAGAAGCGGCCGGCCGCCAAGCTCGAGGATGTCGCCAAGCAGCAGAAGACGGCCGAACAGAAGGCCGCCGAACAGAAAGCAGCCGAGCAGCAGGCCGCCAAGCAGAAGGCAGCCGAACAGAAAGCAGCCGAGCAAAGGGCCGCGAAGCAGAGGGCGGCCGAACAAAAAGCAGCCGAGCAGCAGGCCGCGAAGCAGAGGGCGGCCGAGCAAAAAGCAGCCGAGCAAGAGGCAGCAGCGAAGCCGCGGCCCACAGCGCCACTTCAGCCGGCAGCGCCACTTCAGCCGGTACCGGCTGAGCCGCCAAGGAGCGAATCCACCAAGGAACAGGCCAAGAGCGCGCGGCGAGCACGGGGCCGGCGCCTGCTCAGGCGCCTTGCGCTGTTCGTAGTCGCGCCGACGATCACGGCTGGTGTCTACTACGGCGCGGTTGCATCACCGCAATTCGAGTCCTTCTCGGTGTTCAGCGTGCAGTCATCCGAGGTGCGGCCGACCTTCGGCATGGAAGGCATCTTGGCGAGCATGGGTAGCAGCGGCGGCAGTGACGCCCTCGCCGTGCGCGACTACGCCCTGTCACGCGACATGCTGAAGCTGCTCAACGAGCAACGCGATTTTATCCGGCACTACCAGGACACGCGACACGACTGGATTTCCCGACTCAAGTCGGGCGCCAGCTTCGAGGAGGCGTACGAGTATTACGGCAACAAGGTCTACGCGGACTACGACCAAGCCTCGGGCTCCGTCACCTTGCGCGTGCGCGCCTTCAGTGCTCGGAAGGCCCACGAGCTGGCGCAAAGCGTGCTTCAGAATAGCGAAGAGATGGTCAACAGGCTCTCCGAGCGTCAGCGTCAAGACCGGACTCGCCACGCCGAGGCCGAGCTGAAGCTCGCAGAGCAGCGCCTGGTCGCCGCCCGGGCGGCCATCGTAGCGCTGCAGCAGAAGTACGGGGACTTCAACCCGCAGCAGACGGCCGGGGCCGCCATGCAAATCCGCACGGCGCTGGAGGGGGAGCTGGCCAAGGCGAGGGCTGAGCTGATGCAGCTCAAGTCGTTCATGAACGACCAAGCGCCGCAGGTGCTGGCTGCCAACGAGAAGATCAAGTCGCTCTCCGCGCAGATCGCAGGCGAGAGCCGGCGCTTGGTCGATCCGAGCAAAGCCAAAGGCTTGCACACCTCGATGGCGGATTTCGAAGCCGCGATGACGGAGAAGGAGTTCGCGGAAAAGATCTATGCTTCCGCGCTGAGCGCGCTCGAGCTAGCGCGGGCCGACGCCGCTCGGCAGCACCGCTACCTCGCCGTGATCGCCTCACCCTCGACACCCGATGAGTCGACCTATCCGCATCGCGTGCGCAGCGTACTGGCGACGTTCGTGCTCGCGTTCTTGCTGCTCGGCGTAGGTAGCCTGATCGGTGCAGCGGTTCGGGAGCACGCTCGGCTATGAAGATACTGGTACTGGTCCGCGCCATCTGGTCCACGCTCGGTCGCCCTGCCACGTGGGCTTGGCTCGTAGCCTGCTGCGCGCTGTGCTTGGGCGCCGCTCGCTCTGCGGTCGCGCAAGCGCCTTCCCTCCCGTCCAAGCCGCCAGCAATCGGCGACGTCGAGGATATTCCGAAGCCCGAGTTCTCCGAAGCCAAGGCTGGCAAGCGGACGCCCGCTCCCGTGGCTCCGGCGCAGATCGGCTCTAGTGTCGACCCCCAGGCTGCGCCGGAGCCGTTTGGCTCGCGGCTCTTTACCGGCAACTTCCTGCACACGCGACAGGACGGGCTCAACCCCGACTATGTCGTCATGCCGGGCGATCGCATCCAGGTCAATACCTGGGGCGCGGTGGAGATGAGCAACGTGCTCCTGGTGGACGCGCAGGGCAACGTGTTCTTGCCCAACGTAGGGCCGATCCTCGTCGCGGGCACGAAGAACGCCGAGCTGACGAACAAGGTGAAGGCGGGCCTGAGTCGGGTCTACGCGCGCAACTTCGAGGTGTACACGAACTTGCTAAGCGCGAAACCGGTAGCGGTGTTCGTTACTGGCGGCGTGAAGCACCCGGGCCGCTACGCCGGCGTACCCTCGGACTCGATCCTGTTCTTCCTGGAGCAAGCTGGCGGCATCGATCCGCGGCTCGGTAGCTACCGCGACATCACGGTGCTGCGCGGCAACCAGAAGCTCGTCGATGTCGACCTCTACGACTTCTTGCTGCGCGGCTCGCTGGCTCCACTCCAGTTCAAGGATGGTGACACCGTGCTCGTGAACAGGCGGGGGCCAACCATCGAGATGCGCGGCGAGGTCACCTTGCCGGCGACCCTGGAGTTCAAGCCTGGGCCCATGCTGGGCTCCGACGCGCTCGCCGTGGTCCCAGGCGCCGCCCGAGCCACGCAAGTCACCGTCGAAGGCATCCGCGGCGGCGTGCCGATCAGCCGAACGCTGAGCGTCGACCACTTCAAGGCTTTCGCGCTCCAGGACGGGGACGCCATCACGCTCCGGGGAGATGGGCGAGCCGATACCATCTTGATCCGGCTGGAGGGCGAGTTCAACGGCCCCTCGGTGCTGGCCGTTCGCCGTGGCTCCCGCTTGGTCGACGTCTTGAACTACGTCTCCGTCGACCTGGCGCTCGCCAACCCCAAGGCGGTTCACATCAAGCGCGCCTCCGTCGCCAAGGCACAGCGCACATCCATTGACGACGCCCTATTTCGATTGGAGCGCAGCGCCCTGCTGGCCCTGTCTTCGTCGCAGGGAGAAGCGAACATCCGCGTGCGCGAGGCCGAGCTGACACAGAAATTCGTCGAGCGCGCGCGACTGGTCCAGCCGCTCGGCCGCGTCGTGACAGCCCGAGATCAGCAACAGCGCAACGTCGTGCTGGAGCCAGATGACGTGGTCGTGATCCCGTCGCGCACCAATGTGGTGCGTGTCGGAGGCGAGATCATGATGACGCAGGCGCTCATGTTCCGCCCCGGCGCGACGGCGGAAGACTACATCGCGGACTCGGGTGGCTATACGGACCGGTCCGATCGCCACAAGGTGATCGTGATCCGTGCCAACGCCGAGATTGAAATCGGAGGCACGGATCTCGCCATCTACCCGGGTGACGAGCTGCTCGTACCGCCGAAGGTCGACACGAAGGCTTTGCAGAACGCGGTCGACGTGACGCAGGTCATCTACCAGATCGCGGTGGCCGCGGCGGTCGTGGTCGCGATCCTATGAGTGACGTAAGTGCTCCATTCGGGGTCGTGATCCCGGCGCGTTTCGCCTCCTCGAGGCTACCGGGCAAGCCGCTGCTCGACCTAGCGGGCAAGCCGATGATTGTGCGCGTGCTCGAGGTGGCGCAGCGGTCCGGAGCCGCATTCAGCATGGTCGCCAC
>JAEYOT010000814.1 GCA_023411445.1 Pseudomonadota bacterium | reverse complement strand
CTCTGGATCCGCCCGTCTACCAGCTCGATGACGCGGTCGCAGCTCTCGGCGATGCGGGGGTCGTGGGTGACGATGAGGAAGGTGGTGCCGAGCTCGCGATTGAAGCGACGCATCAGGGCGAAGATCTCGCGCGAGGACTCGGTGTCGAGGTTGCCGGTGGGCTCGTCGGCGAGCACCAGCGGCGGGCGGCGGACGAGGGCGCGCGCGATGGCCACGCGCTGTTGTTGTCCGCCGGAGAGGTTGTTGGCGCGGTAGTGCATGCGTTCGGCGAGCCCCACAGCGACCAGCATTTCCTCGCTGTCGGTCCGCATTTTTGGCGTGGGGAGGCCGCCGTCGGCCCAGGCGGGCAGCATCACGTTCTCCAGGGCCGTGAAGGCGGGCAGGAGGTGATGAAACTGGAACACGAAGCCGAGCGCGCGCGCGCGCAGGGCGGTGAGGGCGCGCTCGTCGAGCCCGGCAGTGGGCTTGCCGGCGACCGCGAGCCGTCCGGAGGTGGGCTGGTCCAGCAAGCCGATGATGTTGAGCAGGGTGCTCTTGCCAGAGCCGGATGGTCCGATCAGCGCGGCGAAGGAGCTGGTTTTCAGCGTGAAGGAGACGTCGTCCACGGCGCGCGTCTTGACCTCCTCGCCGTACTCCTTGACGACGTGATCGACCTCGAGCACCAGGTCAGACATTGCGGATCGCCGTGGCAGGGTCGAGGCGCGCCGCACGGCGCGCGGGGAGAGTGGCCGAGAGCAGCCCGACCGCGGTGGCGAGCAGCGACGAGCCGATGAACAGCGACGGCTCGAGCTGGACCAGGAAGCGCGGCGCGCCCGACGGATCGGTGGTCAGCGCCTCGAAGAGCTTGGAAAATACGGCGCCGAGCCCCGAGCCGATCACGGAGCCTACCACGCCGAGCACGCCGCCCTGGATCAAGAACACACGCAGGATGCGCGACGGCGAAGCTCCTACGGCGCGGAGGATGCCAATTTCGCGCGATTTTTGCACGACGGAGACGATGAGCACGCTGGAGATGCCGAGCGCTACCGCGACGATCACGAAGAACTGGATCATGGTCTTGGAGCTGTCCTGTGCGGTCAGGCCGGACAACAGCTCCGCGTTGATGGTCATCCAGCTATCTGCGCGCAGGCCCGTGCGCTCGCGGAGATCGGTGGCGACGCGCTCGGCGTCGAACACGTCGGCCACTTTGAGCTCGATCGTGGTCACGCCGCCCGGCAGCCCGAACAGGCTCTGGGCTTGACGCAGCGAGGTCAGCACCCAGGTGCCGTCCACGCCTTCGCTACCGAGGCGGAAAATGCCGCGCACCGTGGCGACCATCTCCACGCCTTCGCTGGAGCGGATGCGGAGCTTGTCGCCCGTGGCGATGCCCAGCTCCGCGGCGAGCTTGTCGCCGAGCACGACGTTGTCGCCGCTGACCTCGTAGCGTCCGGAGACGAGCCGGCTCTCGATGTCGATGATCGCGCGGAAGCTCTCGGGGTCGACGCCGCGCACCACGATCGCGTTCTTTGCCTCCGCGCGCACGGCGAAGCCGGCGCCGGTCACGCCCGGAGAGGCAGCCAAGACGCCGGGCAAAGCTTCCACGTCGTTCAAGGCCGCCGGCCATTGATCGAGCGAGCGCAGGCGCTGCGGTCGCTTCTCGTACAGGCGGGCGAGGGCCAGCTGGGGAGTCGGCTCGGAGAGCTCGCGCGCTTCCTCGCGCGGCATGCGCAGCGTGACATGCGGCTGCGAGCCCAAGGTCTTTTCGATCAGCGACTCTTGCAGGCCGCCGATCAGCGCGGAAAGGAAGACGAGCACGCTGACGCCGATCGCGACCGCCGCCAAGATCAAGGTCGTCTGGCTGCGGGCGTCGCGCAAGTAGCGGAGCGCGACGAACCACTCGAACGGCATGTCAGTCGCGCTCCGTGCGGACGCGCGCGCCCTCCGCGAGCTTCCGACCGTCGGGGACGACGACCTCGTTGCCCTCGGCGACGCCGCCGGTCACCTCGAGCACGCCCTCACCGCGGATGCCGAGCTGCACGTTGCGGCGGACGACTCGGCCGTCCACCACCAGCTGCACCCATGGCGTCGCGGTGGACGCAGCCTGCACGACCTTGCTCGGCACCGTCAGCACCTTGGACTTAGCCGCGACCGTCAGGTCGATGGACACGGTCATGTCCGGCTTCAAGAACTCAGGCGGCTTCGGTACGGCTAGCCGGATTTCCACGCTGCCGCGCTCCGGATCGACCATCGGCGCGATGTAGTTGACCGTCGCGTCGAACAGCTCCTGGGGGAAGGCGTCCGCCGAGGCCTTCGCGAGCTGGCCCACGCGGATCCAGGCGAGGTTGCGCTCGTCGGGGTTGAACATCAGCTCGACCTCACCGTCCGCGGCTAGCTCCAGCAGCTGTCGCGACGGCTGCACCACATCGCCGGGCTCCACGCTGCGAGAAAGCACGGTCCCGTTCTGCACTGCGAGAATGCGCGTTTGGGCGAGCCGCGCGTTGGCGCCCGTGAGCTGCGCTTGCGCCTGGAGGAGCGCGGTCAGCGCCACCCGCGAGTCCGCCCCCGCTGGCTCGGCCGCGGCTTGCTGCGCCTGCGCCGCGTTCTTCTGTGCGCGCGCGATGTCGACCTGGCGCGTGGCGGTCTCGAGCTCCACGGCGGTGAGCGCGCCCGTGCTGGCGAGCTTGGTCGCCCGCGCGAGGTCGTCCTCGGCCTTCGCCAGGCTGCTCTCGGCTTGGCGCAGCGATTCGGTCGCCACGATGGCGCCCACTCGGCGCAGCTGCTCGACGCGCGCCTGCGCTTGCTTGACCGCCGCCTCGGCTTGCGCGACCGACGCGCGCTCTCCGGAGTCGTCCAGCTGAACCAGCAGGTCGCCCTGCTTCACGCGCTGTCCGGCCACCGCGCCCACCGCCACCACGAGCCCCGACAGCTGCGCCGCCACCTGGACCCGGGTAGGCACACGCACCCGCCCGCTAGCGACGATGTGCTGCTCCAGGTCACGGCGCTCGACCAGCACCGTGCGCACCGTTTGGGAGCGCGCACGCCACAGCAGCACGGCTGTTGTAGCGACGACAGCCAGCAGGACCCAGACCAACGCGCGACGAAGCGGAGTAGCGAGCACGGCAGTCAAGACTTGCTAACACACTTGCGGCGATAGCGGAGATGGCGGCGGCGCCGGCGCAGGAAACCCCGAGCTTTCATGCCTGGGCGTGTGAGTCTGCTGCCAGCCATCGCACGGGCGGACTGGGGCGGGGGGGCGCATGCGGCCCTATCGCGATGCCGTCGGACCCACCGGCTTGACCGGGCGGACCTCGATGTCGACGCCGAACGCGAGAGCCGGATGACCTTGGACGATGCGTAGCGAGGCGCCGAGCACGTCAGCGACGGTTTGCGGCCGCCATCGTGCCGGCCCAGCTCAGTCCGCGCTCTCCTCTTGGCGCAGAATGCTAGCCATCTTCTTGCCCTTGGCCAGCTCGTCCACCAGCTTGTCGAGGTAACGGATCTTCTGCATCAACGGATCGGTGAGGCTTTCAACGCGCACGCCGCACACGACGCCGGTGATGAGGCTGGCGTTTGGGTTCCAGCGCGGCGCCTGCTCGAAGAAGGCCTCCAAGTCTCGCTTGTCGTCGATGGCGCGCTGGAGAGATTTTCCGTGATAGCCGGTGAGCCAGCCGAGCACCTCGTCGAGCTCCGCTCGCGTTCGTCCCTTCTTCTCGACCTTCTCCACGTACAGCGGGTACACGCTGGCGAACGAATAGGCGTAGATGCGGGGCTTCTTGGGCGTCGCCGCTGATGCCTTAGGTGCGGCTTTGGACTTGGCTGCGGGCTTGGGCTTGGGTGCGGCCGTCGGCTTGGGCTTGGCCTTGACGGAGGAGCTCTTCTTCGCTGCCACGAAGCGAAGTTACTCAATCCTTGCCGGTGGCGTCTACCTGGCAGCAGCTGCGGTCGCGCGGGCGGCGGCGAGGCGCTTCTCGAGGAAGCGGCGCTCGGCGTCGTTACGCGCTTGCGCGAGCGCCGCTTGAAAATGCTCGACCGCGCGATGTCCGTCTCCCCGGCGCAGCTCGAGATCTCCAAAGGCAGCACGATAGAACGGGTAGCGAGCCAGGCGCTCGCTTTCGGTGATGGCCGCGAGCGCCTCGATGCCTGCGGCTGCGCCATCCCGCTCCGCCACCGCGATCGCACGGTTTAGCGCCACGACCGGTGAGGGAGCGAGCACCATCAATCGGTCGTAAAGGGCGACGATCGCGCGCCAATTGGTCGCGGCGAAGGTCGGCGCGCTGGCGTGCTCGGCGGCGATGGCGGCCTCGACGTGGTACACGGAGAGCTCGTCGCCGCGCGCGGACAGCTCGAGTAGCTGCAGGCCCTCGCGCACGCGCTCGACGTTCCAGCGCGACCGGTCTTGCTCGACCAGGGTGCTCAAGTCACCGGCCGCGTCGAGCTTGGTCGGTAGCCTGGCGGCGTGGAGGCACATGAGCGCTGCGAGCGCGTGCGTGGCGGGCGTGGCGCCGGGCGGGTGCTCGCACAAGAGGGCGACGAGCCGGAGCGCTTCCTCGCACAGCTCGGCTCGCACAGGCGTGGCCGTGGAAGCGCCGTGGTAGCCCTCGTTGAACAGCAGATAGAGCGCGCGCTGCACCGTGCCGAGGCGCGCGCCAAAGGCGGTGTCCGCGAGATCGAACAGCGTTTTGGCGCCGGCGAGGGCCTTTTTGCCGCGGCTGATGCGCTTTTCGATGGCGGCGCGGCCGGTGAGGAACGCGGCGGCGATCTCGGGCGCTCCGAAGCCGCACAAGATGTTGAGGATGAGCGCCAGCTGCGCCTCTTCGGGCAACTTCGGGTGGCAGCAGGAGAACATCATGCGCAGCTGCTCATCGCGAATCGCGGCTGGCTCGAACGCCTCGTCGATGGCCGAGGCCAGCGTCCACTCGCTCTCGAGATGCCGAGCGAGCTCGGGCTCGAAGTTTCGCGCGGTGCGGTCGCGCCGCAGGCGATCCAGCGCGCGGTTCTTCGCCGTTGCCATCAGCCAAGCCGCAGGGTTCTCCGGGATGCCGTGGATCTTCCACACCTCGAGCGCGCGACAGAAGGCGTCGTGCGCCACATCCTCGGCGAGCGCGAGCTGGTGCACGCCAAATAGTCGCGTGAGGCCGGCCACGAGCCGACCGGCCTCACGCCGAAAGAAGTGCTCTGCGAGATCCGTCAAGTCAGAGCTTGATGATCGGACGGACCTCGACGCTGCCCGCCCCGCGCAGCACGGGGCAGCCCTTGGCGAGCTCCACGGCCTCCGCCTCGTCCTTAGCGATGATGATCGAGTAGCCCGACACCATGTCTTTCGCCTCGGCGTAGGGACCGTCGGTGACCTGGTGGCTCGGTCCGGTCACGGTCCTGCCCGTCCGCTCGAGCGGCTCCCCCCGGGACTTAAGGTGCCCCTTCGCCTCGAGCTCGTCCATCCAGGCCATCCACAGCTTCATCGACGCTTGGGCGGCCTCCGGCGTGCCCATGTACTTCTTCGCGTCGGCTTCGGTATTCCGATAGAGAAACAGAAATTCTGCCATGTCAAACGCTCCTTCTTGGCCGCCGTAGCGGCTGTTCTACACGGCGAGCGTTTGGACGGCAGCGCTCCGGACATTTTTTTTCCGCATTGCCGCCCCCTCCGGCCTGGGGATTCAACTCATCCTTGGAGGGAGGCTCTTCTGGACTAGGGCGCCGGGTCCGCTTGCTCAGTACGGAGTGCCGTCGCGGTGTGTGTAGTGGGAGCCGCCGCTGTCGTCCTCGCGGAACACCAGGTCCACGTCGGAGTAACCGGCGGTGTCTTCGCGGTCGCGGTTGCCGATCTCCAGGTAGCGCGCGGGCTGGTCGCTGCGGTTGACGAGCTGGTGACCGTTGGTCGTCCCGGCGGGGAAGCCGGCGCACATGCCGGCGGTGAGCACCTGCTCGCCGTCGTCGGTGCGCAGCACGACCTCGCCTTCGAGGATGAAGACCAGCTCGTCCTCGTGCGAGTGGTAGTGGCGCAGTGAGGACTCCTTGCCCGGGAACAGCGTCGTCAGGTTCACGCCAAACTTGGTGAGTCCGAGCGCGTCGCCCAGGGCTCGTTTCTCCCGAGGCGTGACCCGCTCGCGAAACTCCTGAGGGTACCCGGACGTCACGCGCGGGGTGAGGGTGGACGGATCGAGCGCTGGAAGCTTGAGCGTCATGGCTTTTCTCCTGGAGGCGGGTCGAAATGAAAGGGCGTTCGCTGCGCCGAGGCGCGGCCGCCAAAGGTTTGGGCGAACCCGCGGAGCTTCGGGAAGCTGTCGAGCGGGACGGTCGGGCGGAAGGCGACGTGCTCGATCAGGCAAAACAGAGTGACTTCGAACAAGCTGAGCTCGCGCTCGGCAGGCAGCCGCCGCAGCACCTCCTCGAGCCGCTCGTCGAGCCACGTGAACCCGCCCGTGAGGCCCGCGGCCGCCTTCACGAAGAAGAGGTTGTCGGCTGGCAGGTTCGCCACCGCGAGCCCCATGCGGAGCTGCACCTGCGCCGACATCCCCGACCACACCAGCTCCTGCGCCGAACGCACCAGGGCGTCCGTGATGTGCTCGGCGAGCACGATGCGCGGATCTCCTGCGCGCCCGGCGTGCTCGACGAGCGTGCGGCAAATGTTCTCGGTGCCGAACACGCTGGTAGCGCCGAGGTGCAGCGTTGGAACCTTGAGCAGCGGATTGCCGCCGAAGGCAGCAGTATCCACGCTCGCCAAGTCGTGCACGACCTCGAGCGTGAAGGGGATGCCCAGCTCGTGGGCGAACATGGCCGCGACGCGCGTGAAGTGCGAGCTGCTGCGGCCGGTCAAGCGAACGTTAGGGGGTGCCATGTCTATCAACCCTCAATGGCGTAGCAGGCCGTGGACGAGTTGACACGCCCGGCTTTGTTGAAATGAAACCAACCCCTTTGAGCAGCAGATCCAGAAACGCGCGTGTCTTGGGGACGAGCGCGCCGCCGGGTGGGAAGACCGCGTGGACGTCGATCGCGGGGCGTGTCCAGGTGCGGAGCACTTGGACGAGCTGTTTCTTGGCGACGTAAGGCTCGGCCACGGAGAGCGGGGCGGGGATGATGCCCAGGCCGCCGACGCCGGCGCGCAGGACCAGCTCGATGTCGTTGAGGACGAGGCGCGGGCGAATCGCGACGTGCTTTGCCTTGTCGCCGGCGACGAAGGGCCACTCAGTCGCTCCGGTGCCTTTCGTGATTGTGACCAGATCGTGCGAGGCGAGCTCGTCGGGGGACTGGGGCGCGGCGCGGCGTGCCAGGTATTTCGGGCTCGCGAAGTAGCCG
>JAEYOT010000757.1 GCA_023411445.1 Pseudomonadota bacterium | reverse complement strand
CGCTGGTCGAGCTGCGGGTGACGGCGCAGCTCGGCGTCCAACGCGGCGGCGACGAACGCCTCGTCCTCCAGCACGCGACGCACCACACGAGCGGCGATCTGTCGGGCGTTGGGCACTGCGGGCGCGTCAGCCAGGGCTCGCTCCGCTCTGGGACCGGATCACGTCACGGCGCTGCACGTCGTTGCGGAAGGCGATGGCCATCAAGCCGATCAGGATGGCCATGCCCACGATGTGAGCCACCTCGCGCACGCGGAGCGGCAGCGGCTTTCTGAGCATGCCCTCGATCGCGAAAAACATCAGGTGCCCGCCATCCAAGACCGGGATCGGTAGCAGGTTGAGCAGGCCCAGGTTGATGCTGAGCAGCGCCATCACCCACACGAAATTGTCCGTGCCCTTGCGCCCCTCCTCGCCCGCGATCTGGAAGATCGTCATCGGTCCGGACAGCGAGTCCAAGCTCAGGCGCCCTTGGAGCAGACGCACGATGCACACGAGCGTGAAGCGCGTGACCGAGATCGTCTCCTCTACTGCCTTCTGGAAGGCGTAGCGGATTGGCGTGGGGTGCTCCACCAAGTCGTCCGGAGCGACCGGAACCCAGTGGTGGCGCGGGATGACGTAACGCGAGACCGCCTGCCCCTGCTGATCGATGTAGTCTTCACGGCGGATCTGGAACTTGCCGCTGCGCTCGCGCCCGTCGCGCGCGGACTGGTAGTCCACGCGATGCTCCTTGTCCGGAGCGGCGCGCACGCGCTCACGGAACGCCGACCAAGCGGGCACGCTGACACCATCCAGCTTCAAGATCTTGTCGCCGGGGCGGAGACCTGCTTTGTGCAGGTAGGAGTCCGGCGGCACGATCGCCAAGAACAGATCCGAGAGCTCGATGCCGGTGCGCTCGAACAGCGTGCTGCCGGCAGGATCGGGCGTCAGCGCCACCACGCCGGACTCGAACACGGCCATGTCCGCCAGCCCACCTAGCGCGTTCGGGATCGGCACCGGGCGCAGGTACGTGACGGGCAGCGTCTCGCCGGCGTTCTCCGACAGCGCGCTGGTCAGGTCCATGAAGCGCCGGACCGGCATGCCGCCCACGTTGGTGATCATGTCGAACGTGCGCAGGCCGGCGCGGTACGCGGGTGACTCCGGGTTGGCGACGCCGATCACGGCGGCCGGAGCGCTCGGTCGGATGCCGACGGTGCCGAGGCGCTGCGAGATGTCGAGGTCCCGCCATTTGGCGTCAAGCTCCCCGTTTTCCATCGACTCTTCGGTGGTGACCTCCACGTCCACGTGACGGTTGTCGCGGAAGACGGTGAACTTCAGCGTCTTGGCTGGGTTACTGCCGACGATGCGCTTCACCTCGTCGAAGGTGGCCACCTCCTTGCCGTCGATGGCCATGATGCGATCGCCAGGCCGCAGCTTGCCGTCCGCTGGGTGATCCGGCAGCACGATGCCGATCGTCGGCGGCAAGAGCGGGCCACTGCCGACGAACACGCCGAAGTACAGCAGCACCGGGAAGACCAGGTTCATGGCTGGCCCCGCCAACACGATCAAGATGCGCTTGAAGACCGGCAGCGACTCGAACGTGCGCTTGCGATCCTCAGGCAGCACCACGTCCGTCTTCGACGCCTCCAGCATCTTCACGTAGCCGCCGAGCGGGAGCAGCGAGATGCAGTACTCGGTCTCGCGGCCGCGCAGCTTGAGCACCTTGGGCCCGAAGCCGAGGCTGAACGTGAGCACCTTGACCCCGAACGCCTTGGCGAACAGGAAATGTCCCAGCTCGTGAACGAAGATCAGCGAGCTGACGAGGATGACGGGGTAGAGGAGATCCATGCACGGAGCGCGGGTAGTGGGGCCGGGCTCGCTCGGGCCGGACGGTAGCACCGGAGCAGACCGTGGCAAAACGGCGCGCTAACCCGCGTCAAAACCCCGCCCACGGGCGTACCATGCGTACATGACGAGCGACGCCGCGCAGAGCGCCAGGGTCTCGGAGATCTCACTCAACATGTTGATGTTGCCGGAGCACGCGAACGCGCTCGGCAACGTGCACGGCGGCGTGATCATGAAGATGGTGGACGAAGCGGGCGCCATCGTCGCGATGCGACACGCACAGAAGCCGTGCGTGACGATCGCCATCGACTCCATGACCTTCAAGCAGCCCGTGCACGTCGGGCAGCTGATGGTGTGCTCGGCGCGCGTCACCTACGTCGGTCGCAGCTCGATCGAAGTGCAGGTGCACGTGCACGCGGAGAACCTGCTCACGCGCGAGGTCACGCACACCAACTCCGCGTACGTCGTCTACGTGTCGCTCGGCGCCGACGGCCGCCCCGCTCCCGCCGTGCCGCTCCTGCTCGAGACGGAGGAGGACCGTCGCCTAGCCGCCGAGGGCGAAGCGCGTCAGCGCCGCCGCACCGGGCGCTAGCGCCACTTCGCCGGCGCCGTCAGCTCGTTCGAGGCTCGCTCGCGACAACGGAGCGCGGACGCTCGCCGTCAGGAATCGCAGAGCCCCGTCGCCGGTTCCGCCATCAGTCGCTCGGAGATCTCCCAACCCGCTCGCCCTGGCTGCGCGTGAGCCACGTCGCGCCTCTGCTCGGTAGGCGCTGCTCCACCTCGGGCTGCAGCCGGCGGTCCCGGGGATGGCACGAGGCGCCAACAAGATGAATTTCACAATTATTACGAATATTTATCTCACAAGGCATGCACATCGCGGGGGATGCGACTACGTTCCGGGCCAAATCTCATGCTGACCTGGGTAGCGAAGAAGCTGTTCGGCACCTCCAACGAGCGCGCCGTGCGGCGCATGCAGCCGATCGTGAACGCCATCAACGAGATGGAGAGCAAGATGCAGAAGCTCTCCGACGCCGAGCTGCAGGCCAAGACCGCGGAGTTCAAGCAGAAGCTCGACAACGGCGCCTCGCTGGACGACCTCCTGATCGAGGCGTTCGCGGCGCTGCGCGAGGCCAGCCGGCGCGTGCTCAAGATGCGCCACTTCGACGTGCAGCTGATGGGCGGCATGGTGCTGCACAAGGGCGCCATCGCCGAGATGCGCACCGGCGAAGGCAAGACGCTGGTGGCCACCTTGCCAGTGTACTTGAACGCGCTGGAAGGCAAGGGCGTCCACCTGATCACGGTGAACGACTACCTGGCTCGTCATCAAGCGGACTGGATGGGCCGCCTGTACACCTGGATGGGCCTGTCGATCGGCACCATCATCAATCAGCAGGACGACGCGGAGAAGCGCCGCGCCTACAAGTGCGACATCTGCTACGGCCAGAACAACGAGTTTGGCTTCGACTACCTGCGCGACAACATGAAGGACTCCGCGCTGGACTACGCCCAGCGCCCGCTGAACTTCGCGATCGTCGACGAGGTGGACTCCATCCTGATCGACGAGGCGCGCACGCCGCTCATCATCAGCGGTCCGGCCGAGGCCGCCAGCGAAAAGTACAAGTCGCTGAACGAGGTCGTCACCAAGCTGAAGAAGGACGAGCACTTCAACGTAGATGAGAAGGGCTTCAGCGCCACCCTCACCGACGAGGGCGTGGAGACCGTGCAGCTGCTCACGGGGCTGAAGAACCTGTACGACCCCGTGAACGTGCAGACGCTGCACATCCTCAACCAGCTGCTGCGAGCCCACGCGCTGTACAAGCGGGACCAGCACTACATGGTATCACAGGACGGCAAGATCCTGATTATCGACGAGTTTACGGGGCGCGTGCTGGCCGGGCGCCGCTGGAGCGACGGCCTGCACCAAGCCGTGGAGGCCAAGGAGAACGTGCGCATCCAAGAGGAGAGCCGCACGATGGCCACGATTACGTTCCAGAACTTGTTCCGCATCTACAAGAAGCTGGCGGGCATGACCGGCACCGCCACCACGGAAGCGCAAGAGTTCTCCTCCACCTACAAGCTGGACGTGGTGGAGATCCCGACCAACAAGGTCGCGGTCCGTAAGGACGACCACGACGTGGTCTACAAGACCGAACGCGAGAAGTTCAACGCGCTGACGCGCGACATCATGGAGCACCACAAGCTCGGTCGCCCCATCCTGGTCGGCACCACCAGCGTCGAGAAGAGCGACGCCATCAGCCGCATCCTCAAGAAGAAGAAGGTGGAGCACACAGTGCTCAACGCCAAGCATCACGAGAACGAGGCGTTCATCGTGGCGCAGGCGGGTCGCAAGGGCGCGATCACGGTCTCTACCAACATGGCCGGCCGCGGCACCGACATCATGCTGGGCGGCAACGCCGAGATGATCGCGCGACTGGACTTCAAGAAGCAGAACCGCGACGAGCACGCCGAGCCGGAGGCCTTCGCCGAGCTGGTGAAGAAGTACGAGGCACGGTGCAAGAGCGAGCACGACGAGGTGGCGGAGCTGGGCGGTCTGCACATCATCGGCACGGAGCGCCACGAGTCGCGCCGAATCGACAACCCGCTGCGCGGCCGCGCAGGCCGTCAGGGTGACCCGGGCTACAGCAAGTTTTACCTGTCGCTCGAAGACGACCTGATGCGCATCTTCGCCGGCGATCGCGTCAAGAACTTGATGGATCGCATGGGCATGCCCGACGACGAGCCGATCGAGCACCCGCTGGTCACGCGCAGCATCGAGAACGCGCAGCGCAAGGTCGAAGAGCGCAACTTCGACATCCGCAAGAACCTGCTCGAGTACGACGACGTGATGAACGCGCAGCGCAAGACCGTGTACGCCCTGCGCCAGCAGCTCTTGCTCGGCCGCTACGCGCCGGAAGAGGTGGACGACGACGGCAAGCCCACCGGCGAGAAGCGGGAGATCCCGCTGAACGAGGACATCGAAAAGAGCGTGGTGCCGCAGGTCGCGCAGCTGGTGGGGCTGTGCTGCGATCCGCCCGTCTCGCCCAAGAAGGAGGGCGACAAGTACCTGCCGCTCACGGCCAAGGACTTCGAGCCGCTGGAGAAGATGGTGGAGCTCGAGACGCTCCAGCACGAGGTCTACGAGAAGTGGGGCGTGAAGCTGGAGCTGGAAGGGCGCAAGGACCCCAAGCCGCTCGAGATCTACGAGGAGCTGGCGGACCTGGTGCCGCGCGGCTTGTCCGAGCAGCGCGAGCGCATCTTGGACCTGATCGATCGCGTGCTCTCGGCCATGGTGGAGGAGAGCTGCCCGCAGAACAAGCCGCCGGAGGAGTGGGACTGGAAGGGCATCAGCGCGGCCTTCAAGGAGCACTTCCAGCACGAGCTGCCGAGCGACGTGCACGAGCTGGGTGACCCCGGCATGCTGGTGCGCGAGCTGTACCGGCGCGCGGAGGAGATTTACCTGGAGCGCGAGCGCGAGCTGGGCGTGGAGATCACGCTGCGCTTGTTCCGCTTCGTTTACACGCGGCAGATCGACGAGGCGTGGGTGGATCACCTGTCCAACATGGAGCACCTGCGCGACGGCATCGGCCTGCGCGGCTACGGCCAGCGTGATCCGAAGAACGAGTACAAGAAGGAAGGCTACAACCTGTTCTTGAACATGATGGCCAAGGTCTCCAGCAC
>JAEYOT010000837.1 GCA_023411445.1 Pseudomonadota bacterium | reverse complement strand
AGCCTGGGCCAGCACGGCCTGGTGCCCGAGGTGCACGCCGTCAAAGTTGCCGATCGCGACGAGCGACGGGGCCCGGGGCCGCTCTTGGGCTGCGCCGAAGACGCGCGGGGAGTGCACGCCGCCGCTTTACTACGGGGCGGCGCGACGTTCCAATGGCGCTGTGTTAGAAGCGGCCCGTGACGCCGGATCAAGCGCTCGCCGAGGCCAGCTCGGGCCAGCTGCGGCCGGTCTATCTCGTGGCAGGAGAAGAGGCGCACCTCGCGAGCAGCGTGGTCAGCGCCTTGAAGGCCGCCGCCCTCAAGGGCGGTGTGGCTGGGCTGAACGAGGACCAGTTCCAGGCCGGGGAGGTGGACGTCGACAAGGTCCTGGCCGCCGCTCGCACGCTGCCGATGATGGCGAAGCGGCGCTTCGTGCTCGTTCGCGGCGTCGAGCGCTGGGAGCCCAAGGCCGGCGCTCGCGAGGGCAAGGTCACCGACAAGGATCCGTTCGAGAAGCTGGGTGACTATGCCAAGGCTCCGGCCGACAGCTGCGTGCTGGTGCTGGCGGGTGGCGCTGTCGACAAGCGGCGCAAGCTCTACACGCAAGCCAAAGCCGACGGCTTCCTGGTCGCCTGCGAGCCGCTAGCGCGCGCCGATCTGCCGCGCTGGATCGAGGATCGAGTCAAGGCGCGTGGCTGCCGCATCAGCCCGAGCGTCGCCGATCTGTTGGCGGAGCTCACGGGGCCGGAGCTAGCGCCGGTGGCGGACGCGGTGGAGCGCGTCTGCTTGTACGTGGGTGACGGCGGTGAGATCACGGAGGAGGCCGTGTCGACGTGCGTGGTGCGGCTGCGTACTTCGAGCATCTGGGAGCTGGTCTCCGCCGTGGGTCGTCGCGACGCGGGCGCTGCGCTGGCAGCGCTTTCGGACGTGTACGACCCGCAGGATCGCGGGCTGCGCCTGCTCGGCGTGCTGGCTTGGTCCACCAGGCAGCTGCTGCGCTTCGACTCTGCGGTCCGCGCTGGCGCCTCGCCCGATCAGGCAGCGATCCGCGCAGGCGCGCCGCCCTTCAAGGCGCGGGAGCTCAGCCAGCAGCTGAAGTCGCTCTCGCGCGCAGAGCTCGAGCGCTGGCCGGAGCTGCTGGCAGCGCTGGATTGGGAGCTGAAGGGAGGCTCACGCCGCCCGCCGCAAGCCGTGCTGGAGTCTGCCATTTTGAAGCTGTGTCGAACGGCCCCAGCAGGCCCGCGCCCCGGGGCGGCGGCGCGCCGCGCCCCTTGAGCCAATCCGAGCGGAGCTTGCCCCCCGGGTCACCTCGCACCATGTTGTCCAAAGTTTTCGCGATGTCCCCGTTCGGCAACCACGAGCGCGACCTGCGGCTCGAACATCAAGCCCGCGCCCCCATCCCCACCCGCTACGGCACGTTCGACCTCCACGTCTTCAATTGGGAAGACGCGGCGGCGCACCCGGCCCTGAGCCGCGAGCACTGCGCGCTCGTGATGGGCGACGTGAAAGGCCAGCGCGGCATCCCGGTGCGCATCCACTCGGAGTGCCTCACGAGCGAAGTGTTCGGCTCCCTGAAGTGCGACTGCCGCGAGCAGCTCGAGCGAGCGCAAGCGGAGATCGCCCGGCGCGGCGTCGGTGTGCTGCTCTACCTGCGCCAAGAAGGGCGCGGAATCGGGCTGGCCAACAAGGTGCGGGCCTACGCGCTGCAAGCCAAGGGCGCCGACACGATCGAAGCCAACGAGCTTTTGCATCTGCCGGTGGACGCGCGCACGTATGACGTGGCCGCCGCCATGCTGCGTAACCTCGGCGTGGAGTCCGTGGAGCTGCTCACGAACAACCCCCTCAAGCTGGACGCCCTGCGGGAGCTCGGCATCCAAGTGGAGCGCCGCGTGCCGGTGTTGGTCCCCGCCAACCCCTTCTCCGCCTCGTACCTCGAGGTGAAGCGGCGGCGCATGCAGCATGATCTCCCCAGCAGCCCCGCGCCCGGAGCGCTCGCTCGCGCGGCATCCAACGAAGGCTGACGCAGTGCGCCGCGGGGTAACTTGCCCCTGAGGCAGGAATTTTTGACCGCACGGCCCATCGTCCGTTAAGCCTGCAGCCATGGTCGCGACCGGCTCGAGCCGAGCAGCTTGGATCTTGCTGCTGCTGTGCCCAGCGCTCGCGTCGGCGCAGGACAAGCCCGGCAGCCTGCCCGCAGTCCCTACCAAGACCGAGCCGAAAGCCGACAAGCCCGCTGCCAAGCCAGAAGGCAAGGCCGACAAGCCCGAGGCCAAGGCCGACAAGCCCGAGGCCAAGGCCGACAAGAAGCCAGCGCCGGCAAGGCCCGACGAGAAACCAGCTAAGCCTCAGCCCATCGCGCCAGCGAAGACGGACGCCCAGGCCGAGCGTAAAGAGGACGAGAGCAAGACGGCCGAGCCGCCCAGCGAGCCGAAGCCCGCAACGGACGTAGCGCGCGGCGCCGGCTCCCGCAGTGTGACGCCGCCCGCGCCGAGCGCCCCCTCACCCGAGCCAGTGGCGCCGAAGAAGCCGGCCGAGCCCGCAGCGTCGCACCGCAAGGGTCCGCCCCCGGCGAAGCCGTCGCCCACGCTGCCACCCAACGTGCCGCGCGGCACGCCGGACGAATCGGCGCGCCAGCACATCACGGGCGGCGCCCCCTCGAACGACGAGCTACGGCGCGGCAAAGACGACGCGGAGCTGCGCAGCTTGCTCGAGGCCGAGCGCGTGCTCTTCCCGCGCCCGCTCGCAGGCCTCGAGCTTGGCTTCGATTTCCCCGCTGGCAAGGCCGACCGCGGTCCCGAGGTCAACGCCACCGGGCTGCCGGTGGGCGTGACAGGCAGCAGCGCTGCTCTCAGCAAGAGCGACGCGGCGTGGCTGCAGAGCCTGGCGTCGCCAGACCTGCCTGTACGCTACGACGAGCGCGTCGTCCGCTATCTCCAATTCTACAAAGACAACCCCAGCGGTCGCGCCATCGCGCGGACCTGGGCCAAGAAGGTGGGCCGCTTCGGCACCGCGATCCGCGCCGAGCTGACGCGCGCTGGCCTGCCGCGAGATCTGCTGTGGCTCAGCGTGATCGAGAGCGGCCACAACCCGACCATCGCTTCCCCCGCAGGCGCCGCGGGGCTGTGGCAGTTCATGCCGGATGCCGCGCGCAGCTACGGCCTCACCGTCGATCGCTGGGTCGACGAGCGGCTGGATCCCGAACGCGCTACGCAAGCCGCGATCCGCTACCTGAGCGATCTGTACCGTCGCTTCGGCACGTGGGACTTGGCGATGGCCGCCTACAACATGGGCTACGGCGGCCTCTCGCGCTCGGTGCGCAAGTACAGCACCAACAGCTTCTGGGAGCTCAGCCGCTACGAAGCGGGCATCCCCTGGGAGACGACGCTGTACGTGCCCAAGATTTTGGCGACGGCGGTGGTGATGAACAATCGCCGCGCGTTCGGGCTGGAGAGCGTCACCGAAGACGCGCCGGAGCGCTTCGACGTGGTCACGGTCGGCCCTTCGATCCCGCTCTCCGAAATCGCGCGCGTGATCGGCAAGTCGGCGGCGGAGCTCGAGGAGCTCAACCCGCAGTACCTCGCTGGGCGCACGCCGCCCGCAGCGCCCGGCGCCGCGCGCGCCACCTACCGCGTGCGCGTGCCGGAGGGCAGCAGCAAGGCTTGGTCACCCGCTCGCGTCGCTGCGGATGACGGGCTCGAGCCCTACGTGGTCAAGGCCGGCGAAACGGTGGAGCGCATCGCGCGAGCGCGCGGCACCAGCGAGCGCGAGCTGCGCGAGCGGAACCGCGTCGGCTCCAGCGAGGTGCTGCAGGCCGGCACGGTGCTGCTGGTCCCGCGGCGGGTCAGCTGGCAAGAGCCGGATCCGACGACCGAGCCGGAGCTGGTGGTGGTGCCGGCCAGGAGCCTCGACTACCCGGGCAAGAAGCGCGTTTTCTACCGCGTGGTCACGGGTGACACCACCGCCGGCGTCGCCACGGCGTTTCGCGTCACGCCCCAAGAGCTGGCGGACTGGAACACGCTGGACGAAAATGCGCGGCTCGAGCCGGGCATGAGCCTACAAGTCTTCGTCGAGCGGGACGCCGACTTATCCAAGGTGCTGCACGTGCCGGAGGCGCACGCCAAGATCCTGGTGGCGGGCAGCCCCGAGTTCAGCGACTACTTCGAGGGGCAGAACGGCAAGCGACGCCTGGTCATCGCCGCCAAGGACGGCGACACCATGGCCAGCATCGGCAAGCGCTACGGCATGTCGATCGGCCAGATGGAGCGCGTGAACCGACGTAGCCGCAGCGATCAAATCAAGAGCGGCCAGCGCGTCATCGTGTACACCGAGCGCGCCAAGGCTGCCCCCGGCGATCAGCTATTGGCCTCCGACTGAGCGCCGAGCTGCTGGCGCATCCACTCGCAAAAGGCGGGTCGCGCCGCGCGCGCTAGCTGATCTCCCATTGCTCCTTCGAAGTGAGCAAGGAGTGGACCACGCGCACGACCGAGCGCGCGCCGGGCCTGGCGCTCCGTCGTGCGATGGCATGGGTGGGGCGAGCTGAGACCGGCAAGGCTGTCACGGCCGGCAGCCGCTGCGCTTGGTTCGGCCGAGCGAGCTTTTTTCTCGGTGCGGCGCGGACGCCGTGCGAAATAGAGTCGATGGAGACGCTCCCAGGGCTGACGGCGATCGTTTTGGCGGCGGGTAAGGGCACGCGGATGAAGAGCGAGCTGCCCAAGGTGCTGCACCCCCTTTGCGGTCGCGCGCTGGTTGACTACCCGATCGCCGCGGCGCTGGGCGCCGGAGCCGACCAGCTGGTGGTGGTGACGAGCGGCCAAGCGGAGCTCAGCCAGCAGCTCACGCGACGCTACGGCGCAGACAAGCTCACCGTGGTGGTGCAGGATCCGCCGCGCGGCACCGGCGACGCGGCTCGCGTCGGGCTGGCAGCAGCGCGGCATCAGCACACCCTGATCGTCTACGGAGACACGCCGCTCTTGCGCGCAGAAGATCTGACAGGCCTGATCGCGGCGGTGCGCGAAGGCGACCACCAGCTGTCACTGCTCACGGCGCTGCTGGACGCGCCCTTCGGCTACGGCCGCATCCTGCGGGACGGCAGCGGGGCCGTCACCGAGGTGCGTGAGGAGCGCGATCTGCGCAGCGACCAAGAGCGCGCGGTGCGCGAGGTGAACG
>JAEYOT010000685.1 GCA_023411445.1 Pseudomonadota bacterium | reverse complement strand
GCGTTGGAGCGGCCGTTGGCGTGGCGGTCGGCGCGGGCGTCGTTGGCGCTGGGCTCGTGGTGGGCGGTGTGGTCGCGCCTGGTTGCGGCTGGACGCCTGGGAAGCCGGGCGGAAAAGTAAACCCAGGCGGCAGCTGGATGCTCGACGGAATCGCCGTGGGTAGCTGGATGGTGCTCGGGATCGGAAATGGCAGCTGGATCGTGGGCGCCTGGCCTGGATTCGTCGGCGTGGTGACGACCACGCTGCCCGGGGCCGGGCTGGCGGTAGGCCGTGGCCCCGGCTGCGAGCCCGCCACGGGCGACACGACGCTGCTGCCGCCTCCGGCGCTCGGCGTCTCGAACGTCACCTCAGGATTCAGCGGCGCGATCGGCAACGTGCCGGTCTCCGCGGCGACTCCCGCGTCCAACACGGGCAGCGGCGGGATGACCACGCGCCCGCGATCAGCGGCGCGGTACGCGGCAAAGCCAACAGCGGCGCCGCCACCCAGCACCGCGACTACGAGCGAGAACATGAGCAGCCCGGAGCGGCTGCGACCACGCGCCGCGGGCGCTGGCCGGTAATGCTGCGGGTGCTGCTGCTGCGGCGGCGCGTAGGGGCCGTTCAGGATCGGCGCGGCCAGCGCCGTGCCCGTCATCGGACGAGGCAGCTGGGCCATGGCGACATGTCCTTCGGACAGGCTGGTGCGCGCTGCGCCCATCTGGCTCACGCTGAGCGGAGGGTCATTGGGCGGCAAAGTCTTGGCGACACCGGGCGGTGTTGGCGCCGGAGGCAGCGAAATCGCGGCTGCGGCGGCGGGAGTCGGCATCGCTGGCAGCGGCTCCGCGGTCGCCGCCAGGCGGCCCGCGTGGCTCAGCTGCCCCGCAAAAGGTGCGAGCAGCAGGCGCATCTGCGCGACGTTCTCGAAGCGCGCATCGCGATTCGGCGCCATCGCGCGCTGGATCAAGTGAACCAGCCCCGGGGGTAGCCCGGGCTCGAGCTGCAGCAGGTCCCGCACGTGGCCGGCCTCCACCTGCGCGATGATGCTGTCGGCGTCGTCTCCGTCGGCAGGGCGCGTGCCGCTCAGCATTTCGAACAGCATCACGCCGAGCGAGTAAATGTCCGCGCGGTGGTCCGTGGTGTGCGCAGAGACGAGCTGCTCCGGCGCCATGTACTCCGGCGTGCCCATCACGACACCAGCGCGCGTCAGCCCCTTGGTGTACTCGCTCGAGGCGCGCAGCTTCGCGATGCCGAAATCGATCAGCTTGAGCAGCGGGCCCCCCGCGGTCGCGGTGACGAACACGTTGTCCGGCTTCATGTCGCGGTGCACCACGCCCATGGCGTGCGCCGCCTCCAAGCCGGCCAGGATTTGGAGGCCAAAGTCGACCGACTGGTCGACGCTGAGCTTGCCTTGCCGGTCGAGCATGGCTTGGAGCGACTGGCCGCTGAGCAGCTCCATCACCAGGTAGGGCGAGCCATCCTGGGCCGTGTCCACGTCCGTGACGTGCGTGACGTGCGGGCTCTGGATGGTGGCGGACACGCGCGCCTCCTGCAGGAAGCGCTGGGTGAGGCCGGGGCGCTTGGCCAGGTCTGCGTGCAGGAACTTGAGCGCGACGCTCGAGCCCAGCACCTCGTGGCGCGCCTCGTACACCACGCCCATCCCGCCGTCGCCGATCAGGCGCACGACGCGGTACTTGCCGGAGATGACGTCGCCGGCGTTGAAACGACTCACGTGGCGCCCCGATCCACGATGCGCTCTTCACGCGGGACGTGGCGCTCGTACTCGCGCAAGAACGTCAGGCTCTTGCTGTCGGCCTTGTCCACGTAGAGCACGCCGTTCAGGTGATCAGTCTCGTGCTGGACGACGCTGGCGCGCACGCCCTCCCACACGAAGTCCAGCGGGTTACCGTGTCGGTCCAGCGCCTGCACGCGCACGCGGCGCGGCCGGACCACTTGCCCGCGCAGCCCCGCCACGGACAAGCAACCTTCGAACATGGCGATCGTGTCCTCGGGCGCGAGCGCGTCAGGCGGGCTGCTCACGGCGGGCGTGACGACGGGGTTGACCAGCACCGTGAGTGGAATATCCAGCGCGTCCGGGTAGCGCGGGTTCTTGCTGATCTCGATCACGCACAGCTGCACGGATTCGTACACCTGTGGCGCGGCCAGGCCAGCGCCGTCTGCGTCGTGCATCGTGTCGATCATGTCGTCGATCAAGGTCTGAATGGCGGTGCTCTTCAGCTCCTCGACGCTCAAGGGGCGCGCAACCCTACGCAGGACAGGCTCGCCCATTTGCGCGATTTTCCGGATGGCCACGTCGGGCATCGTAGCCCAAAACAGCGGTCGCTCACGCCCGGGCGCCGCGCGGAGCCCACGGCACCTCAGCAAACGCGGCATTTTCGTGCAGGGCGCGCCGCGCCAGCACGAACAGCAAGTCGGCCAAGCGATTGAGATAAACCAAGAGCGCGGGACGAACGTGCTCTTTTTGCGCCAGCGTGAGCACGCGGCGCTCCGCCCTGCGGACAACCGTGCGCGCCAGATGCAACGCTGCCACATCGGGCGGCCCGCCGGGCAAGATGAAATTCTTGAGTGGTGGTAGCGGGGCCTCGGCTTCATCGATGGCTCGCTCCAGCCGCTCGGCGTCAGCTTCGGTCAAGAGCGGAATGCCGAGCCGCGCCTCTTGGCCGGCGACGGAGGCAAGCTCGGCCCCGAGCGTGAAGAGGTCGTTCTGCACCTCGAGCAGCACCCGATTCACGATCGGGACGTACGTGTGCGCCAGCGCGACACCGATGACGGCGTTGGCCTCATCCACCGTGCCGTACGCCTCGACGCGGGCGTCGTCCTTGGGCACGCGCGCGCCGCCGAACAGCCCCGTCTCGCCCTTGTCGCCGGTGCGCGTGTAGATCTTCATGCCGGCATGGTAACCCGAGCCGGCGCGGTCGTCCCGGCTCAGCCGAGCGCGGCCGACATGGCTTCGTAGCCCTCGTTCCAGGCGTTCAGGTCGGCGCGAGCGCCATCCACGATCTGCGCGCCGAAGCCCGGCGGCACCGTCGCGTTCTCGTTGTGGTTGAAGCGACGGCGCCACGCCACCTTCGCCACCAGGCGCACCAGCCGGTCGCTGCGCGGCGGGCGCAGCTCGATCCAGGTTTCGTCGTCGTCCGGCGGTGCCAGCGTGCGCACGTAGAGACCGCCCGACGACACGTTGTACGTGAAGCCGAGATCGTCGCGTTCACGGCCAGCGCCGCGGAAAGCGACGGTCGTGCCGTACAGCAGGCGGGCGCTCTTGCGGTTGTTCACGCCGCCGGCGCGCAGCTCATTGGACGCGAACAGCACGTTCTCGGGCGCGGCGTAGCCATCGACCGCCGCGACGCCGCTCAGGTCTTCCAGGCCATCACGCACCTTGCGCAGGTCGCGCGGCGCGCAGCACAAAATGAAGTTGGCGCTACTGCCCGCAGCTCGAGCGCGCTCCACCACTGCTCGCACGTCGGGGAGCAACTCGGTGTTCACCACCGCGAGGCTCAGCTCGGCGCGCTCCGCGAAGGCCTCGGCGTCCTCTGCCGTGACCGCGAACGTGACCGTGTAGCCGGCGTTGCGCAGCACCCGGGCGACGACCGTGCGGCGCGTGCGGTCCGCTTCGGCGATCAAAGCGTCGCCTCGGCCGGCCTTGGGGGGCTCCACCTGGTCGCGCGGGAGGTTGCGCAGGCGCGTCAAGAGGGGTCTCACCTCACCGAAGGGCAGCACGTCGTCGGCGCCCCAACTGAAAGCATCGTTGAACGCGAGATCGCCGACGCTGCGCGAGAGCGCCAGCATCGGCAGGCGCACGTGCCGCGCGCTGCTGCGTGCCTCCACCGCCAGCAGCTCCGAGTGCTCGCTCTCCAGGAGCGCGGCATGGGCGTCGTGGCTCGACAGCCAGCTCGACGCCTCGTCGCTGCTGTCGACGGCGAACAGCTCGAAGGCAGCTTGCTCGGCGGCGACCGCTAAGGCGGCGCGCTCCTCTCGGCGGAACTTCCCCAGGGCTAACAGCGAGCGCGCTTCCATTCCCCCTCTCCGATCGGCCACGGCCTGGCGCACTTTAGTCCCAGCAAGAGACGCGTTTTCTCGCGTCACTGTACGAGCGAAAACAGGAAGGACGGTAGGACCGCCTTCCTGTCTGATCGCCCCTCGTGCATGCGCGAGCTACGCGCTGAAGATCTGCTGAATCTCCCCTTCCATCGTGGAAGGGGGAACCTTCTTGGCCAGAGCCAGCTCCTGCACCAGCAGGCTGCGAGCCTGATCGAGCAGGCGCCGCTCACCGAACGACAGGTCCTTGTCGAACTTCAAGCGGTACATGTCGCGGAGCACCTTGGCGATCTCCGAAGGCAAACCGCTCTTGAGCATCTCCGTGTAGGCGCGGAAGCGGCGATTCCAGGGCTGGAGATCGACTGCCACCTCAGGCGCCTTGAGGATGTCCAGGATCTTCTGCGCCTCCTTCTTCTTCATCACGGGGCGCAAACCCACGCGCGAAGCGGCTTCCGTCGGCACCATGACCTTGAGGCCGCTGTCGCGGATCTTGATCACGTAGCAGGCGGTCTTCTTACCGCCGAAGTCCTTGTCCTCGATCTCTTGTACTTCGCCGACACCGTGGGCGGGGTGAACCGCCATATCGCCGGCCTTGAAGTTGATGCGAATGGTTTCAACCGACAAATTGCCCTCCTGATCTGCTTCCACGGGAGCGAGGCGCTCGACTAGGGCTGGTGCAGCTACACGACCGCTGCGCGACTTCGGCTTCATCACGAAGTCACCTCGCCCTCGCACATTTCAAGCGCCGGCTGCCGTTCGTTCATCCCGCTCGCCGCAGTGCAGCACGGGCGAGGTCGTAACATCAGTGGTGCTGCTCGGTCAATCGAATCCATCTCGCACGTATCTCATAGATCACTGAAATCGCTGCAATTTCTAGCGAGACTCAGGGGCCGAGGTAGGTGTGAGTGGCTGATTGGGAGTTGATGAGGGTATTGGTGAAAGTCGAAATATTTCATCGAGATCAGCGCTAGTTGCGGCTCTAGCACCCTTGGCGATCTCAATGAGTTTGAGCGGAACGAGCAACGTAATGTGATCGTTTGTCTCGTTTGCTATCGCGCGCGCGTCGAGCGCTGAACCGAGCCCAAGCAGCGTGCCGGTCGAGCTCGCCGCGACTGACATGTAGGCGGCGTGCAGTCGTTCTGCCGCGTTCGCTCCGGTGAAATCGCCGTCTAGCGCGAGCTCCAGCGTCGCTTGTCCCGGGCCGTTCGGGCTCAGCTTGGCGGAGAGCGACGTCGCGACGGAGAGCAGGCCACCCGCTGCGTCTTGCCAGCGCTCACTGAACGGCCCCGGAACATGCGCCGCGATCGGCGCAGCGTCCGTCGTGGCATCTTGTCCTTTTAGGGCCGCACCCTGAAACGCGGTCTTGGCCTTGAGCTTGCCGCGCGCGTACGCCTCCACCACACGCCACAGCGTGGGATCCCCGACTGCGTAGGCCAGCACCCGTTCATCGATCGTCACGAGACCGATCGGCTTGCCCTCGCTCAAGCCCGTGAGCACCGTCACGTTGGGATCGGGCGTGCGCCGAGTCACGTCGTGGATCTGACGTGCGGCGAAGCGCTCGCGCGCTCGCTCTGCCGTCGGGCCTGGCAGCTCCAGCAAGTACAGCGTGCCGAAGTCGAAGCCGGCTATCACTGCGCGGGGTAGACTCTCCAGCTCGAAGCCGGAGGTTTGAGCGACGGCGCGCCAGCGCTCCTGCGAGACCAGCACGTCGAGCGCTGGGCGAAAGCTTTGGCTTTCCGCCAGCTTCGCCGGCGAGCCGCGGATCAGCCAGCGCAGGCCCGCTGCGGGCACGTAGTCCTCCAGGCGCCCGCTGTAACGCGGCGTGGGCGGCGGCTCGGAGCGAACGGGTGCGACCGGCGCCGGCGCGCAAGCCAGCGAAAGCATTCCGACTAGCGCGGCGCGCCGTCCAACGAGACTCGAAGCTGGGCTAACGGCGAGCGAGCGACGCTTCACGCTTCGCCGTCATCTTCATCATCGTCGTCTTCATCGCCTTCATCACCCCCCGAGATCGGGATGTGACGGCTGTCGTTCACGAGCTCTTTCAGCTCTTTGCCGACCTTGAAGAAGGGTAGGCGCTTGGCCGGCACCGGCACGGGTTGCCCCGTCCTCGGATTTCGTCCCGCGTACGGCTTGTAAGGCCGGACGGTGAAGCTGCCGTAGCCGCGAATCTCAATTCCTTCGCCACGTTGCAACGCTTCGGTCATCGCGTCGAACACGCAGTTGACGACCATCTCAGCGCGAGCCTTGGTGAGCTCTCCGCGGGCTGCGATGGCTTCGATGAGCTCGCTCTTCGTCATTCGCGGGTCGCCTCCCTCAGCCGGTGAACCAACGCTAACTAGACATTGATGCTCCCCCCTAAAGTCTGGATTGTCAACGGGTTACGGCACCGCCGCCGGGCGGCCGACGAAGTCCAGCGCGCCCTGGCCGGCCTCGAGCTCCAGCCAGGGAGACCCTTTGGGCAGCTGCGACTGGCTCCCTTTTGCCGTCGCGGATGGCCGCAGCAGGGTCAGCTCGGTGCAGCCGGGCTGGACGACGACCCGCTCGCTGCCCTCCGGCCAAGCAATGAGCAGCTGGCCGGGTGTCCGAGCGGTGTTAACCCAGCCCACCTCCAGGGTCGTCGCCTCCACGCCGCCCGGCACGTTCACCCGCAGCCGGGTACCCGTGACGAGGCGGAGGGCCCGACCGGCCGATGCGCAGGGGTAGTGGATGGGGTAGGCGCTGCCTCGCTGCACGTCGGCCGGCCAAACTGCTTCGGACTCGAAGCGGGCACGGACGGCCGGCTCGACGGGCCAAACACGCGGAGGCTCGCGGCCAGAGGCGTCGTAGGCGTAACGGTAGCTGCGCGGCTGGCCGAAGGCTTCGAACAGAGCCCGGTCGTGAGCGTCTCCGCGCCAGCGCGCGACGACCAGCTCCGCGCGGGGATCCCGAGCGCCTGGCACGTGCCCGAGGTTGAAGCCGTGATCGGTGTCGACGAACACGAGCCCGCTGGTCACGCCCGCGCGACGCATCACATCGGGCTCGAACATGGGGCGGCCGCCTTCGCGGTCTCGCAGCTGCTCGTGGCCGTAGCGAGCGTGCAGCGCGAAGCCGGCGAGCGCGAGCGGCACCGCCCAACGCTCGGCGCGCACATCGACCAGCGCCCGTGCTACCAGCACTTGGCACAGCGGGATGGCTTCGCACAAGAAGCGCGCGCCTCCGCCCGGGTAGTTGCCGTCGAAGTAGAAAGGGACGTACGCCAGGGCTTGCAGCGCGATGGCGGCGCCGGCGAGCCCGAGCGGCGTGCGCCGGTGTTTGAGCAGCGCATAGCCGGCGAGCAGCGTGAGCGGCGCCGCGTTGGTGGCGTCGACCGTGAACAGCCCGAGCTGCACGCCCAGCTTGCGCAGCGCCGGCCCCGCGCCGTAACCGTCCGGCATGAAGTGTGCGATGTAATCGCCGTGCTCGAAGCGGCAGCCCACGTTCGCGCCGAAGCCGTAGCGAAAGCAGCCGACGGGCGCGTCGGAGCTCGCGTAGTAGGCTAGCTGCGTCGAGCCTAGCGCGCTGCCCGTGAGCGCGTGCTGCTGGAGCAGGTGCAGAGCGACGCCGGGCAGGATGCCGAGCAGAGCGAGCAACCAGGCGCGCTTGCTGCGGCCGCGTAGCGCCCAGCAAATCATGAGCGCGCTGACCATCGCGCTCACCGGTCGCGTCGCCGCCAGCCAGCCGAGGCACAGGCCTGCCAAGAGCGGGCCTGCACGCAGCCCGGGCCACAGCGCGCTCGCCAACCCAGCGCAGGCCAGCACGGTGGCCAGGCCGTGCGACATCGTGTCGGCCGTGTGGTAGCGGAGCGCGGCGCACACGACCGAGAGCACGGCGGCGGTCCACGCGACCTTCGAGCTCTGGCCGAGCGCGAGCGCCAGCCAGAACGTGGCCGCCACCAGCGCCGCCGCCAGCGCCGGACCGACGAGCAGCGGCGCGTGCAGCAGCATGCCCAGGCTGAGCAGCAGCGGGTACCCCGGGGGGAAAATCACGCCCAGCGCCTCGCGACCCGGCGTCGCGAGCAAGAAGCGGCCGTGAAAGGAGGCGAACGGCTCCGGGACCTCGAAGCCGAAGCCAGACGTCGCCAAGCTGCGCGCCGAGAGCCAGTAGCTGGTCGCGTCGATGATGCGCGGTCCACCGCGCAGGTAGTGGATCACGTAGCCGTAGGAGAGCAGCGCCGCGAGCCCGCATAGCAGCGTGAGCCAGACCGCGCGGCGCATCGGTTACTCCGGCTGCACGGCCCAGACGTGGAACAGGACGCGCTCTCTGTCTTTCGTCTCGAGCCGAACCGGCAACGTGGTCACGCCCAGCCGGCCCAGCTCCACGCGCTCCTCGACCCAACCGTCGCGGCTGGGCAGCTCGACCCACATCTCGATGCCGGGGTCGGCCTCGAGCCGCAGGCGCGTGGTCTCGGTGGGCGCGGCGCGCAGGATCAACGTGACGGGTCGTGCCGGATCCAGCCCGGAGAGCGTGAAGCTCTCGGCGACGCCAGCCGGGACGATGCGGCCGGCGTCCCACAGGTCCTCGCGCGGGAATTGGGGGTGGGGCAAGAGCTTCATCTGCACGTGCGCGTTGCGGCCGCTGCTGAGGCGATAGCCATGCGCGCGCTCGCTCACGATGTCTGCCATATCCACGCCGTCCACGCGGTGCTCTCCGGCCCTCAAGGCGAACGGCAGCTCGCTGCGATTGAGCGACTCCCAGCGCGGACGGTAGAGCACCTTGGCGGCGCCGCCGCAGATCACGTTGCCGCGCACCGGCACTGCGTCCAAACGCTTGCCAAACCAGAGCGGAAAATCCCCCCACCAACTCGGATAGATGGCCAGGATGTCCGGTCGCTCGGAGCTGCGCAGCCGCTCGATCAGCTCGATACCGGCCGCGACGCTCTGCCTGGTGGCGCGCGCGAACGGCATGCCGCGGTAGCCGCCCAGGCCGATGATGTCCAGGCCGGGGATATCCGCAACGTAAGGAATGGCGCCGGCGTCACCCACGAGCACGCGGCGCGGTTGAGGGCGCAGCTCGTCACGCAACTTGCGGCCGGTCTGCACGTGTTGATCGTAGATGTTGCGCGAGGCGCGACCGAAGAACCACAGCTGCTCGCGGTAACGCGGCAGCTGCCGCCACACGAACACGGCCTCGGCGCCCACCAGCGCTGCCGCCGGGAGCCAGGTCTTCACGTGCTGGCGTCTGACGTGGGCGAGCCCTGCGCCCAAGCCGAGCGCGACGCTGCACAAGAGCCACGCCACCGCCGGCATGGTGTAGCGCTCGTTCTGCCAACGCACTTGGCCGTTGAGCGCCACGATGCTGATCCAGGTGAGCATCGACAGCCACAGCACCAGCGCGCCCCGTCGCGTGCGCACGTCCCACAGCGCGTACGCCGCGATCAGCCACGCCAGCCAGCCGATGACGCTAACGTCGCTAAAATGGTACTGAGTGACGCGAAGCACCTGGTACTTGAAGTGGAACCACCACGCTGCGATCACCTCGGCACGCGTGAGGTAAGGGTGGTGCATCTCCAGCTTGACCAGCGCGCCCGCCGCCGTTGAGTCGCCCGTCAACAAGCGATTGGCTAGGCCATGCGTTACCAGGAGCGCGACGGCTGGAGCCATGGCCAGCGTGGCCATCGCCAGCACGGCCACCGGCTTCTGCTTGCGGTAGTCCCACAGCGCCGTCACCGTCAGCACGAACAGCGCTCCGATGCCCTCGGGGCGCGTGGCGCACACCAAGAAGCCGCAGGCTCCCAGCGCCGCGGCCAGCTCGTAGCGCGGCCGGTCGCTGGCAGCGCCGAGCAGCAGGTCGTCCCACGCGACGATCGCGAGGCCCCACAGCCCGAGGAAGAGCGCCACTTCCATGCCGCTCCACAGCGACCAATTCAGCGCTCCGATGCTGAGCAGCACGGGCGGGAACAAGTAGCTCGTGGCCACCGGGAGGTGGCGCGTCAGTCGGCGCATCGCGAGCAGCATGCCGAACACGCACACGCACGCGACGACGGCCGCCCACTGCATCAAGCGCAAGCCGCTGAGCCCGAGCCAGAACCCTGGCACGAGCACGAACGGGTAAAGCAAGCTGGTGCCGCCGCTCGAGTAACCGCTACCCGGCGTCCACTCGAACGGTTGCCCGCGCGCCGCTTGCCGCGCGAAATCGAAGTGGATGAAGACGTCGTCGAGCGGCGCGGACCACGGACCGAGCGCGCCTTGCTTCGCGGCGTCGAACGCCTGCGGATCGCGGAAGATGTCGGCGAACGTCGTCTGAAGGCGGAGCGACGAGTAGAACTGCAGAGCGCAGAGCAGCGTGAGCGCTCCCGCCCAAAGCACATAGAGGGATGGCTCCCAAGGGGTGAGCGCACGGAGGCGCTGTCGCGCGTGAGCAAGAGGCGTGTCGGTCACGTTTCGGCGGCCCTTGTACTACGGCGCGCCGCGCGCACCAGCTCGGGTCCGCCGGCCGGGCCAGTAACCCCAAGCGCGCTTTGCCATGCAGCCATGGTCGCAAATGCCCGAGTGGCATTGTGCTTCCTAGTATTTGGCAGGCGCGCTGGCTGCGCGCGGCGCGCATCCGTTCAGCATCAAGCTCGTCCTTTTGTTGCTTGCGGGCTCGCGCACGAGGCGCTCTACTTAGCGTCCGCGCTCGTGCGGGGACTATGTTTTCGAAAGAGGCACGTCTGGGCCGCTCAGCCACTCAGGCACCCTGAATTTGATGCGATGGTTCGTTGAGGTCTCTCGCGTTGGCGAGAATAGTTCCGACGAGAAGTATTGCGTCGAGGCCAAGCAGTGGCAGGCCGCGCTGCAGGAAGCGCGCAAGCTGCGGGGCGACAGCGGTCCACTGTCGAAGTTTTCGATCGAGCTACTCGACAACGGCTATCGCGCCGTCGACCCGAAGCAGAAGCTCCGCTACGTCGTCGCCAAGGCACCTGCAGACGCTCCGCTGACGCCCGCAGCTGCTGACGCGGTGCTGCGTTCGGAGCCGCGTAACGGGCAGCAGT
>JAEYOT010000678.1 GCA_023411445.1 Pseudomonadota bacterium | reverse complement strand
GTCTTCCCACAGCTGAGCGAAGCCGACGCGGTAGCTGTCCTTCAGCTCCAGGGGCGGCAGGGAAGTGCAGATCTGCCCTTCGTTCTTGCCGGACTTCTCCGAGTCGCTACAGCCGAGCGCGAGCGCGGACACGCAGATTGCGGTCGCCGCGCGCTTGCAGTTGCCGTAAAGCTTGTGAAAGAGCATGTGAATCCTCGCCGGGGTGGGTCGAACCGTTGGGGTCAAGACGGCACAATCTTCATCAGGTTGAGCACCGAAGCTGGGAACGCGACTTGCTGTTTGCGCGCCTGTTGCACGTGGACCAATAGCTTCGGGCGGCCCGACACAAGGTCGAAGCCGAGCACGATGCCCTCAGACACGTAGTCCGGAACGGCGCCAATCGAGAGCACGCTCACGGATGAGAGCGCCTCGCGGATCGCCGGTACCTGCGGGCCGAAGCCCGGGCCAAAGTAGACCACCGCCGCTCGCCGCGAGCGCACCAGCTCGGTGAGCGCCGCCGCGCCCGGATAGCTCACGATGTGCTCCTCGTGCGGTAGGTCCCCGATGGTCGCGAACTTGGCGAGCGCTGCCTTCATCTCGAGCGCGGCGCGCATGGACGCTGCGTCGTTGGGCATGGCCATGAGCAAGATGACGGCCTTGCTGCCTGCGCGCGCGGGGAAGTTGCGGTCGAAGGCGGTCACCTTGGCGGTCAGCTCCGCCTGCACGCCGACCGGAACCTGCATGTTCTGCGCGCTGCCGGGCGCGCTCGAGAACGTGCACAACAGCAGCAAGCCGAGGCAGAGCCAGCGCAGGAGCCGCGCGCGGCGTGCGCGCGCTCCGCCGTGCAGCTTCCGCTCAGAACTCATACTGTACCCCGAGGGTGGTGCGGAGGCGATCCACCGGGATCAGCTGCGGCATCGTCTGAGACGGGATCGCGCTCGTGACCGGGCCGACGACGTACGGGCCGCGCTCGGCGATGGCGTAGTTGATGAGCGCGCGGTAGCTGAGCCCTCGCAGCAGGGGCGCGCGGCCGCTGAGCGTGAGGCGCAGGTCGGCCTGCGTCGGCGCGAACGGCTCGGGTGCGAAGCCGCTCGCCAGATCCGCTGGACGAGGGCCCGTGAGGTGGGAAGCCAGCGCCAGCGTGGGCAAGTCCTCCGCCAGCGTGAGCGCCAGGCGTGCGTTGCCGAACAGCTGCGGCGCGACCGGCAAGCGGGTGGTCTCGCCGTCCGTGCCCTTCTCGGCGATCGCGCCGGTCAGGTTGAAGCCGTACGACAGCATCCCTGCGGCGAAGGAGCCCTCCAGCCCCGTGTTCATCCCGTAGCTCACCACCGTGCTGGTGTTGCGGTACTGCGTCAGCTGAATGCCAGGCGTGAACGGCACGGCGGTCTTGCCGCTCCGGATCGCGTCGATGGCCTCGGCGTCCGTGAGCGCGGCCAGCTCCACTAGGTTGTCCCAGTGGGAGTAAAAGCCGCCCACGATCAAGCGATGGGTGCCGAAATGATGCTGCACGCTGAGGTCGAAGGACTTCACGCGCTCTGGCTGCAGGGACTCGGCGGCGATGCGGCGAGAGGTAGAGTTGTCGCTCTCGTCCCAGCTGGGCGCGCGAAAGGCCGTTGAGTACGAGGCCTTGACGGTGCCCCCGCCCCACGGCTCCCAGGCGGCGGCCACGCGCGGCGTCACCACCGGATCGAAGCGCGAGTCCGAGTCCACGCGCGCTCCGCCGCTCAGCCTCACGCCGTCCACGACGGCCCACGTTTGCTGAGCGTAGGCGGCGAGGACGCCGCTCGAGCGATCCAGGCCTGGCGGCGCCGGGTACAAGCGCTCGCCCGTCTCCACGTTCAACGTGTCGCTACTGGTCTGGACCTGATTGCGGCGTGCGTCGACGCCCAGGATGGTGATGAAGCGGTTGTCGCGGAACCAGTCGAGGGCGCCCTGCAGCTCGAGCCCCAGCCAGCTCGCCTTGCCGGTGTTGACGTAGTTACAGGTGGCTAGGCCGAACGGACAGAGCACGCCGCGGGAGGCGATGAAGTCGCTCTGGCTCTCGTAGTAGCTACCGTACGCTCGCGCCGAGATGTCTAGCGCCGTGGAGACGACCAGGCGGTGGTTCAAGCCGAGCGTCACGCGCGTTTCGCGATCGCGCGTGTCCGGATCGTCGAAGTCGCCAGGGCCCGTTGGGGCACCGTAGCGGTAGCTGGAGCCTTGTAGGTGCAGCTCCGTATTTCCTAGCGCGACGCGCAGACGCCCGGATGGGCTCTCGGCGAAGAGCGAGTGGCGCGCGTGGTCACCGCCCCAAATCCCGGTAGGGCCGCCGTCGCGACGGTTGCGGCCAGGTTGTCCCGTGAAGCGATCGATGCCCGTGTTCTCGGGGCTCAAGTAAAAGTCCGGACCGACTTGCTTGAAGTACTCGAGCTGAGTGGTCAGCTCGCCTTGCTCGCCGAACAGCTCGAAGGCGGTGCCGGCGCCGGCGCCCGCGCGAATGCTGATCGGCAGCGCCGACTCGGCGAGCACGCGCACGCCCTGGTAGTCCTTGGCGCGCTTGGTCACCACGTTGATCACGCCGAACATGGCATTGGACCCGTACAACACCGAGCCGGGACCGACGATGATCTCGATGTGGTCGACCAGCTCGAGCGGGATGCCGGCCCCTACGCCGAAGGTGGAGCCGCCGCGCAGGGGGTCGTTGATGACGTGACCGTCCAGCAGCAGCAAGAAGTGGTTACCGTGATCGCCGGTGAGCAGCACACCGCGCGCGCCGACCTCGCCACCCTTGAGGTTGTCGGACGTCTTGACCGCCAGCGCCAGGAAGTCGATCGCCTCCGCC
>JAEYOT010000671.1 GCA_023411445.1 Pseudomonadota bacterium | reverse complement strand
CCTATTCTTCGGTCTTCTTGTTTCGTCGCCGCTCGGGCGAGCCGGTCATGGCGGCGCTGGCACGCACCCCGGAGGTCCTACCCAGCCCACGCGAACAGCAGGGTGAAGCCATCTCGTTCGCGGACGGTGACGCGAGCTATTTCACCATCGCGGAGGGGACTGAGCCACCCGTGCTTTGTGCCACGATCGAAGCGCGCGCCCAATGAATTATTTAATGAATTCAATGCGATAACCAATTGTCCTTAATCCCGATTGAATTGGTGCTAAATGCGCTCCGCCCCCATGCAGGCCGCTCCCACCATCAGCACCCATCAACCCGCCGAGGCGCTCGAGCTCCGCATGAGCCACCTGCGCCAGCTCGAGGCCGAGAGCATCCACATCCTGCGCGAGGTGGCCTCGGAGTTCGACAACCCGGTGATGCTGTACTCCATCGGGAAGGACTCCGCGGTGATGACGCACCTGGCGCGGAAGGCCTTCTACCCGGGCAAGCTGCCGTTCCCGCTGCTCCACATCGATACGACGTGGAAGTTCAAGGAGATGATCGCGTTTCGTGACACGTTCACGAAGCAGCACGGGCTGGACTTGATCGTTCACACCAACCAGCAGGGCTTGGAAGAGAACATCAATCCGTTCGACCACGGCAGCAACAAGTACACGCAGATCATGAAGACGCAGGCGCTGCTGCAGGCGCTGGCGAACGGCGGGTACGACGCGGCCTTCGGCGGAGCCCGCCGCGACGAAGAGAAGTCCCGCGCCAAGGAGCGCATCTACTCGTTCCGCGATCGCTATGGGCAGTGGGACCCGAAGAATCAGCGCCCCGAGCTGTGGAACCTGTACAACGGCAAGCTGACCAGGGGCGAGAGCATCCGCGCCTTCCCGCTCTCCAACTGGACCGAGCTCGACATCTGGCTGTACATCTACCTGGAGAAAATCCAGATCGTGCCGCTCTACTTCGCGGCCGAGCGCCCGGTGGTGGAGCGCAACGGCACGCTGATCATGGTGGACGACGAGCGTATCCCGCTCAACCCCGGCGAGAAGCCGCGGCTGGAGACCGTGCGCTTCCGCACCCTCGGCTGCTACCCGCTGACCGGCGCCTTGAAATCCACGGCCGCAACCCTGCCGGACATCATCCGCGAGATGCTGCTCACGAAGTACTCCGAGCGGCAGGGTCGCCTGATCGACTTCGACGAAGAAGGCTCGATGGAGACCAAGAAGCGGGAAGGCTACTTCTGATGCTGCGAGCGGTTGTCCTGCCTGTGAACCTCGTACCCCAAGCCCCCGTTCAGTCATGAGTGAGCAAGAGCTAATCAGCAAGGACATCCTCGGCTACCTGGATCAGCATCAGAAGAAGGAGCTGCTCCGATTCGTGTCGGTGGGGTCGGTGGACGACGGCAAGTCGACGCTGATCGGCCGCTTGCTGCACGACACCCACGGCATCTACGAAGACCAGCTGTCGGCCGTGAAGCGCGCTTCAGGTCGCGCCGGCATGGAGATCGACTTTTCGCTCTTCACCGACGGGCTCAAGGCCGAGCGTGAGCAGGGCATCACGATCGACGTGGCGTACCGCTACTTCTCCACGGCCAAGCGCAAGTTCATCATCGCGGACACGCCCGGCCACGTGCAGTACACGCGCAACATGGCCACGGGCGCCTCCACCGCCAACGTCGCCATCATCCTGATCGACGCGCGCCTGGGCGTGCTGCCGCAGTCTCGCCGGCACGCTTACATCGCCTCGCTGCTCGGCATCCCCCACATCGCGGTGTGCATCAACAAGATGGACCTGGTGGGCTACAGCGAGGAGCCGTTCCAGGCGATCAAGCAAGAGTTCGGGGAGTTTTGCCAGAAGCTCGGCTTCAAGGGCATCAAGTTCATCCCGATCAGCGCCAAGCTGGGCGACAACGTCGTGCACCCGAGCCCGTCCACGCCCTTTTACGACGGCGGCACGCTGCTGCAGCACCTGGAAGAAGTGCCGATCGCCAGCGACGTGAACCTGACGGACTTCCGCTTCCCGGTGCAGTACGTGATGCGCCCGGATCTGAACTACCGCGGCTTTTCGGGCACGATTGCCTCCGGTGTGGTGAACCAGGGCGACACCTTGATGGTCCTGCCGTCACGCAAGTCCAGCAAGGTGGTGGCCATCGACACCTTCGACGGTGAGCTCGAGCGCGCGCACGGCGGCCAGAGCGTGACGATCAAGCTGGCGGACGAGATCGACATCAGCCGCGGCGACATGCTGGTGCATCCCACCAACCTGCCTCGAGTCGATCACCGCTTCGACGCGATGATGGTCTGGCTCAGCGAGCGCCCGCTCGACCGCCAGAAGAGCTACCTGCTCAAGCACACCACGCAGCTGGTGCGCGCCGAGGTGGAGGACGTCGCCTTCACGGTGGACTTGGAGACGCTGAAGCAGAGCGAGGCCACGCGCCTGGAGCTGAACGACATCGGCCGCGTCACCGTGTCGTGCCGTCGCCCGCTCTACTTCGACCCGTACAAGGATAACCGCGTCACCGGCGCGTTCATCCTGGTGGACTCTCTCTCCAACAACACGGTCGCCGCCGGCATGATTTTGCCGGACGCTCCGCAGAAGGACGAAGAGGAGAGCCGCAGCCCCACTTCGTTCCGTCCCCGCTCACAAGTCAGCCCGGACGAGCGCAGCGAGCGGCTGGGGCAGAAGGGCGCCACCGTGTGGCTCACCGGTTTGCCCGCTTCGGGCAAGACCGCGATCGCGTTCGCGCTCGAGCGCCGCCTGTTCGATCAGAAGCGCCTGGCCTACGTGATCGATCCGGACGACGGCTTGAGCCTCGGCGTGCGGCCGGACGGCTCCAGCCCGGCGCAGACGCCGGAGCTAGCGCGGCGCTGCACGGACGCCGGCATCATCCCGATCTTCGCGTACGCCTCGCCGCTGATCGCAGATCGCCTCGCCATCCGCGACGCCGTCGGCCCGGAGCGCTTCGTGGAGATCCACGTCAAGACGTCGCTGGAGGTACGCAAGCGGCGCGATCAGCGCGGCGCCTACGGCCCCGGCCACCCGCAGCCGAGCGAGGAGGCGCCCAAGTCCCCCGACGCGGTCGTCTCGCTGGACAACGGCGATCCCGAAGAGGCGGCCCAAGCCATCATCGCGGTGCTGGTCAAGCGCGGCCTGCTCCCCTCCGCCTACGCGCTCTAAGGCATGACCGGCCGCCTGCTCGTGGTCATGGCGCTCGAGGTCGAGAGCCAAGGGCTGTTCGCAGCGCGCGGGGTGGACGTGCTGTACACCGGCATCGGCAAGGTCAACGCCGCCTACCGCTTGGCGCGCGCGCTTGGTCTGCACCACGCGCGGTACGGCAGCCTGCCGCGCGTCGTCAACTTCGGCACAGTGGGCAGCCCCACCTTGCCGGCCGGCAGCGTGGTCGCTTGCCGGCGCTTCGTGCAGCGCGACATGGACGTGTCCGGCCTCGGCTTTCCGATCGGGACCACGCCGTTCGAAGAGGTGCCGGCCACGCTCGAGTTCGCCCCCTTGTGCGCGCACCTGCCGGAGGGCGTGTGCGGCACCGGCGACCGCTTCGAGACCGGCAAGCCCCAGGTCGCGTGCGACGTGATCGACATGGAAGCGTACGCGCTGGCCAAGGTGTGCCACCTGGAAGGCGTCCAGTTCGGCGCCGTCAAATTCGTGACGGACGGCGCGGACGGCAACGCAGGCGTGGATTGGCGCGAGAACCTACCGCGCGCTGCCCGTGCGTTCGTGGAGCACTACGAGCTCATCGCGGGCGGC
>JAEYOT010000666.1 GCA_023411445.1 Pseudomonadota bacterium | reverse complement strand
GGGCTAGCCGTGCACGTGCCGTTCGCGGACGACTGCGACGGCATCGTGACCATCCCGGAGAGCGGCGGCCGCTTCACGGGCAATACTAGCAATGCTTTGCCAGACTTTTCTGCGGGGTGTGATGTGGGCGGGCAATCGGAAGGAGGCGCTCCGGATCAGATCCTGAAGCTGACGCTGCGCGAGCCACGCCGCGTGATTTTCGACATGAAGGGCTCGAGCTTCGCCACGATGCTTTCCATCCGCGCCGGCAAATTTTGCCCCGGCGCGGAGTTGCCTCGCGCGTGCGCACCCGGCTATCGCGCTGGCAGAAGCTACCTGGATCTAGATTTGCAAGCCGGCGATTACTTCATCCAAATCGACGGTTACGACGGTGCCTACGGATCCTGGAAGCTCGACGTGTTCACGGCTCCGCTGTGAGTGTGATGGCGCGCCGCACCTCGCGCGGCGGAAGACTTTACGACTCGCGGACTCGGCGATAGTCTTACCGGCCATGCGCCACGTTGCCGGGGCTGTGCTCTGCGCCTGCCTGGCGCTGTCAGGCCAGGCCGCCGCTGCGCCTTCCGAGTCGCCGCGTGTGCGCTCGCTCAGCGCGGACGAGCGCGAGCGGCTGCGGGTCGGGGAAATGATCTCGCGCCCGCTGCGCTTCGGCCATGCGGGCGGCAAGTACGTAGGCGGCGTCTCTTACCAGGTGATCGACGCGCGGCCGGAGCAGGTGCTGGCGGCGCTGTCGGACGTGGCAAACTGGCCGGAGGCGCTGCCGCGCACCCGGAGCGCGCGCCTGCTTCCGGAAGAGGATGGCCTCTCCCGCGTGGAGCTGGTCCAGGGCGGGAGCCTCCTGCAGGCCCGTTACGCGGTGATGCTGGCCCCCGCGGGAGACGGCGAGACCATCCGCTTCTGGCTGGATCCGGCCCACCCGCACGACATCCGCGACGTCTGGGGCTTCTTCCGGGTGCAGAGCTTCCCCGGCGGGCGCTCGCTCGTCACGGTGGGAGCCGCCTTGGACTTGGGTGACGGGCTCGCGCGCGCCCTGTTCGAGGACAAGATCGCGGCCATGATGCTGCGCGCCCCGAGCAAGATTCGAGCTTTCGTCGAGCCGCGCGCGCTGGCGCTGGGCGAGCGCTAGCCGTAAAGGCGCGCTTTCTGCCGGGTTTGAGGTAGAAAGGCCGCATGCTGGCGCGCGTGCTGGTGATCGCGTTGAACACCTACCGGGAGGCGGTCCGCGCGCGCCTGCTGCACGGCCTGTTCGGGCTGGCTCTGCTGACGACCGGCTATACCCTCGTGGTCAGCGCCTACACGGCGCGCAATCAGCTCCGAGTCGTGAGTGATCTGGGCGCCGCCAGCATCTCGCTTTATTCCATCATCGTCGCCGTCGTGCTTGGCGCCACCTCGCTCTACCGCGAGCTGGAGCTGAAGACTTTGTTCCCCATCTTGGCGCGTCCGCTCAGCCGGACCGAGTACCTTTCGGGCAAGTACCTGGGCACGTTGTTGGTGCTCGCCGTGTTCATCGCGGCCAACACGGGCGTGTCGCTGCTGGCGGTGGCCGTCATCTCCGGACGCGCGCTAGGGCCGGTGCTGCTGGTCGCGCTCGGCGGCGTCGCGGCGCTGGCGGCGTTCGGCTACCGCCGCCGCCGAGCGCTGGTGTTCATGCCCATCGTGTGGGCGGCCGTAGTAGCGCTCTACGGCGCGCTGCTCGCCGCCGGCGCACCGGACGATCGCCGGGTGCTGATCGGCTTGGGGGTGCTCACGCTGTGCGAGGTGGCGATCGTCGCGGCGCTGGCGACGTTCTTCTCGTCGTTCTCGTCACCGTTTCTCACGGCCGTGTTCACGTTCGCCCTGTTCGTGGGCGGGCGCTCGGCGGACACGCTCGCGCGCCTGCCGGCGCGCTTGTTCGGCCCCACGATTCACGAGCTGGGCTCCGCCCTCAGCAAGGTGGTGCCCAACCTGATGCTCTACGTGCCGGCCCGGCCGCTGCTCACCGGCGAGGCCTCGGACGTGGCGCTGTGGCCCTACGTGGGGCAAGCCGCGCTGCACGCCGGCGCCTGGGCGGTGTTCTTGCTCGCGGTAGCCAGCCTGATCTTTCGCCGTCGCGACTTCATATGATATCGCAATTTTCGACGTGGCTTCGTCGCGGCGCCTGGCTCGTGAGCGCGCTCCTGCTGTTCTTGGCCGTTGCCACCGTGCGGGCGCTGATGGACGGCGAGCGCGAGATCGAAAGGAGCGACGCCGCGTTCGATGCCAACGACTTGCACGGCGCGATCCAGCACGCGCGCCGAGCCGCTTCCGCTTACGTTCCTGGTGCTGAGCACGTGGAGCGCGGCTACGCGCGGCTGCTGGCGATCGCGCGCGGCGCCGAGGCCGCCGGGCAACCGGACGTCGCCTTGCTGGCGTGGCAAGCTCAGCGCGCCGCGGTGCTCGAGAGCGCCAGCGTGCTCCGCCCCAACACCGCGCGCTTGGAGGAGGCGAACCGAAACTTGGCGCGCTTGCAGGCCGCCAAGACCGCGCCGGAGGGAGAG
>JAEYOT010000659.1 GCA_023411445.1 Pseudomonadota bacterium | reverse complement strand
CGTGCGCATGGTGTGCAGGATGCGCCTGGAAGATAGGTGCGGACCGACCTTCTCGGTCGCGGCCACGGTGGCATCCTTCGGGATATCCTTGATCAGATCCATCAGCCGCTCGTAGCGGGCGTTCTCGGCTTCGGTGAAGGTAAACTCCACCTTTTGGAAGCCGCCCTTGAACGAGTTTTCTCGGCAGGCGAAGGCGCCATAGTTGAAGCTCAGCACCGCGCTGGCGCCGACGAAGGTGAACAGCGCAGCGCGTTGCCGCAGCGGTCCCAGGTCCGGACTCTTCCCGATCACCACCAGCGCGAGGACGCTGGCCATGAACAGGTACGGGGCCCAGTGCATCGTGTAATGAAACGAGAACTGGATGGGGGGATCGTAGTTGGTGACGAGCAGCGTGAGCAGGGTGCCCGGGACCAGGCTGAGCCACAGGTACCAACGCCGCAGCGGCAGGAACGCGACCGGCGTGAGCAGGTGCAGCAGGTAAATGACTTTCTTCTCGACGGCCAGCTTGTTCAGCACGAACAGCGGGTTCGTGAACAAGGTCTTGATCACGCTACGAAAGCCGCGCTCTCCGTCCGCCCACAGCTCCTTGTACATGGTGGGAAACCACCAATCCCCGGCCTCCTCCATCACGTAGAACCGGAGGAAGAGGAAGTACGAGGTCGAGAAGGTTGCAAGGAGCAGGCCGGCGGTGGGGCGGTAGCCGCTGGCCAGTAAGAAGAAGCCGATCACGCTCAGGCCGATCGGGATGTCCTCGCGCATCAAGAGGGCGATCGCGGTGAGCACGCCCATCCAGACCCAGCGGCGGGCGTCGGCTGCCCACACCACACCGAACACGAACAGGGCGGCGATCGGCACGTTCTGGAACTCCGAGAACGTGGCGCCGTGCATCGGGTAGTAGGCGAGGTAGCAAAGCGCGACGCAAGCCGCCGTCCACTCGCTCAGATGACGCCGCGCGAACAAGAACAGCGGGATCGAGCCGGCGCCGATCAGCACGGATTGGATGATGAGCAGCGTCTCGGGCCGCGGTACCAGCGCGTAGATCGGCAAGAACAGGTAGTGGCCGAACTTGGCGTGGGCGGCGAGGTACTTCCCCGGATCGGTGGGGAACGCGACGGGGCTCTTCAGAAAGTCCCCGTACAACCCGCCGTACATCAGGTTGTTGTTGATCGAGAGATCGAAGTTGCCGGTCCTGAGCTTGTAGTGCCAGCGCAGCAAAAAGAACGAGAAGAACGCCGCGTAGAACAGCGCGCCAGCGAGCACCAGCACGAGCGGCCCACGTCGCCGGATCAAGAGCGGGATTTGGGCCGTGCTCTGCTGCCAAAACTCGCGCGCCGCGCGCGGCACGGAGCGCAGCGACAGCAAGATGAGCGCCTCGAACAGCAGGCTCATCACGACGACGACGGCGAGCAGCTCTTCGTGGCGGTTCTGCCACGGCTTGGCGCGGAACACCGCCGGCAGCACCGGCAGCATGATGCCGGGCACCAAGAACCACAGCCAGCGCTCGAGCTCCGCTTCTCTCTCCCGCTTGCGGAACCAGTGTAGCAAGCCCAGGCCCGCGCCGCCGCCCGCCACCAGGCCGGCTAGCAAGAGCGCCATCATCAGCTTGCGCTCCGCTACGCCGCGGGTGTTCGAGATCAGAAAGTCTGGCACCCACGACGACTGGATCGAGAGCTGCGCCCAGCCCGAGACAGCTAGGCCGAGCAGCGCGCTGATCGCGAGCACGCGAGCCGTGACGGCCCAGGGGTGTGGGTCGAACAGCGGCGGCGGCTCACTCGCCGAGGAGGGCGGCGGCGGCTCTGCTTCGCTCGTTCGCGCGGCATCATCGCTCGGCTCAGAAGCAGGTGCCTCCGGCTGCTCCGCTGCCACTTCCGCCGGCGCCGTTTGCGGAGTGGCCGAGGGGGTGGCTTCCCCGGCGCCCTGGGCGGGAACTTTCGACGCCCCCTCCGGCGTTTCCTTGGAATCTTCGCCCGCAGTTTCCTCGCCTGGCCCGGCCATGTCGCGCCCGGGTCTACCACGAGCGCCCGAGAAAAGGGGGCACGAGCGCAGACGGTCGGCCGGTGCTGGCAGGGTGTCCGCCGGCCGCGTACGCTTGGACGAGGATGCTGAGACGACTGCGGCAGAGCGCGACCCTCACGCTGGTCGTGTTGGGGCTCACGGCACCCGCCGTCGCTTTCAATCCGGCAGGCCGCTCGAAGAAGCCCAAGCCCACGCAGAAGGCCAAGCCGCCCGCCGGCGCCGCGCGGCCCCAGTCGTCCCCCAAGCCGGCCAGCGCCCAGCCGGCGGACGGTGGCGCCAAAGCGGCCGCCAAGCCCGACGGACCGAACCGCGAGGCGCTCATCGCGCGCTACCTCGGCATCGTTCTGTCGCAACCGGGCGCTGAGTTCCCGCTCGAGCGGCTCACGGAGCTGTATCGAGAGCGCGATGGCAACCTGGAGAAGCTCGTCGCCGAGCTGACGGCGCGGGCGCAGGTGGACGCCTCGTCGTACGCGGCGCTCCTCGCCCTGGCCGGCGTGTACAAGCGAGACGCCCAGCCGGAGCGCGCCGTGGCCACGCTACAGCAGGCGATCGGCAAGGAGCCTAACAACCCCATCGGCCAGCTGGCGCTCGCGCACCTGTTCCTGGACCGCGGCGACAAGAGCTCGGCGAAGGCTACCTTCGAGCGCGCGCTGCCGCTGGTGAAGGACGCTCCCTCGCGCGAGCAGGTGCTGCGCACGCTGATGGCGCTCTACTTGGACGAGAAGGATTTCACCAAGGCCAAGCAAGCGCACGAGCAGCTGCTGAGCGCGACGCGCGGCTCCTTCTTCGTGCGCGCTGAGCTGGCGCGGGAGTTGTTGCAGCGGGGAGAGCTGGCGCGGGCCATCACGGAGTACGAGGCCGTCGCGCGAGCGGCGACCGGCGACAACCGCGTGCTCGCACCTGCGCTGGTGGATCTGGGGCGCGCCTTGTCGCAAGCGGGCCGTGATCAGGAGGCGCAAGCCACGTTGGATCGTGCGCTGGGGATCGCCGGCAGTGAGTCGGGCGCGCGCCGCCAAATCCTAGAGGCGCTCGCCGAGATCTACCGGCGCGCGGAGCGCCTGCCAGCGCTGGTCGAGCGCCTCTCCAAGCAGGCCGGCGGCGTGGAGGAGCTGAAGCTCTTGGCCCAGCTGTACGAGGAGACTGGCCAGGTAGAGCGGGCCCTCGCGACCCACCGTAAGGTGCTAGCGCGGGATCCGAAAGAGGTGGGCACGCGCCTCCGCGTCGTGCACCTGCTGGAGGTGCGCGGTGAGCTGGATTTGGCCATCGCCGAGTACGACGCGTTGATCAAGAGCGCGCCGCGCAACCCGGACTATGTCTTTCGTTTGACCGAGGCGCTGCTCCAGCGCGGCGATCGCAAGCGCGCGCTGGCCGAGCTGAAGGCGCTGGAGGCGCGCTCCGGTGCGGACGAGGAGACGCTCACCGCGCTGGTCGATTTCTACGAGCGCGTCGACGAGAAGGACCGAGCGCTGGCCCTGCTCTCACGTTTGGCGCAGAGCGGCACTCAGGATCCGGATCACGTCGTGGAGCTGGGCTCGCGCTACTGGGAGCAAGGGGACAAGAAGCGAGCCGTCGCTACCTGGCAGCGCCTGCGGACCTTGCTGCCCGAGCGCGCCGAGGGGCTGCTGCGCTTGGGTGAGGTGTACCTGGAGCACGACATGTCCCAGGAGGCGCTGGAGACGCTCTCGGAGGCCGTCAAGCGCGAGCCAAAGCTGCCGCGCGTGCGCCGCGCCTACGCCATCGGCCTGGAGCGGGTAGGCGCTGCCGCCGGTGGTCGCGATGGAAAGCGCATGGCCTACGAAGAAGCGCGCAAAATCTGGGAGCAGATCTTGCGCGACGCCCCGGGCGAGTCGAGCGCGGCGCGGGAGGCACGCCAGCACGTGGTGACGCTGCTGAGCCTGACGGGGCAGCTCACGCCGCGCCTCGCCGTGCTGGAGCGCAAGTTCTCGGCTGAGCCGGCGGACATGGAAGCGGGGCGGCTCTTGGCCGAAGCGCACGTGCGGCTGCGCCGCTACGACGACGCCGAGCGCGTGCTGCGGCGGCTGACGCAGCTGGCGCCCGGCAGCGTGGAGGACTTGACGCGTTTGGAGCGGGTGCTGGTGCTCGGCCGCAAGCTGGAGGCGGCGCTCGGCACCTTGGAGAAGCTCGTCAAGCTCGACCCCAAGCGCGCGCGCGAGTACTACCAGCGCATGGCCGGCTACGCCGCCGAGCTGTACCAGGACGACCGCGCGCTGGGCTACGCCGCCCGCGCCGTGGAGCTCGGACCCGACGACGCCGACGGTCACCGCAAGCTCGGGGAGATGTACCAGAAGCGTCAGGACACGACGCGCGCCATCGCTGAGTTTCGCAGCGCCATCTCCAAGAACGAGCGGCTGTTCCCGGTGTACCTGGAGCTGGCGGAGCTGCTGATCGGTCAAGGCCAGCTCGACGAAGGCGATCTGCTGCTGCGCCGCGTGCTGCGCTCTTCGCCGGACGAAGAGCTGGTGTACAAGGCCGCGCGGCTGTCGATGCAGCTGAACCTCGGTCGAGGAACGCTGGAGACGCTCGAGCGCGAGCTCTTACCCATCGCGCTCGGCAACCCGGAGCGCCCCATCTATCGGCGGCTGTTGGTCGAGGTGTACGGTGCCCTCGCGTACCCGCTCCTGCACCGCGCCGACAGCAGCGTCGCCGCGGAGGCAGAAGAGGCTCGCGCGCAGCTGCGCAAGCTGGGTGAGCGCGCCGTCAAGCCGCTGCTGGACGCGCTGAGCGACCCGCGCGAGGCGCAGCAGCAGGTGGCGATCACGCTGCTCACCCACGTTGGCAACAAGGACGCAGGGCCTTCCTTGTTCGCCTACGCGACCGGCACCGCGGATCCAGCGCTGCGCGCGCGCGCCATGCTGGCGG
>JAEYOT010000544.1 GCA_023411445.1 Pseudomonadota bacterium | reverse complement strand
CACGTACTCGGCGATGCCCGAGGCGACCTTGATGTCGAAGCCGGACTTGCCAGGCACCTTGAAGAAGCTGCCCGCCTCGTACACCTTCCACGAAGACTCGCCGTCGAGCTTCACCTCGCAGCTGCCGGCGATGATGTCCATGCGCTCGGGCGCGTCCGTACCGAAGTGAAACTGGCCCGGGTAGATCAAGCCCAGCGTCTTCTTCGAGTTGTCTGCCAATTTGATGGTGTGGCTCACCACCTTCCCATCGAAGTACACATTGGCTTTGGCGACTGCGGTAACGCTGGGGAATTCGTGCTGCGACATGGCGCCGCATCGCAACGCGGCGCCCCTGCGCTGTCAACCCGCTCGCGCGGGCTCACACCGGTCAGTCGCCCGAGCTCAGACCGAGGTCACCCGTCAAGCCGTCGCTGCGGCTGGTCTTGAGCGCCTCGCCGTTCGGCCCGTCGCGCCGCACGACCATGGTGTAGCGCGTGGTGGTGTCCTCGCTCTCGCGCGCCACGACCGTAATGACGTTGATCCCCGGCTGGAGCTCCGTATCGATCGAGAACTTGAGCTTGGTCGGGTCCTCCGCCTTGCGGTTGGACTGGTAAAACACCTTGCGCGCGCCCACGAAGATGAAGGCATCCAGCACGCGATCGCTGTCCTGGGCGATGCCTTCGATGCGCACCTTGCTGTCGCGCGTCGCAAGCTGTGCCGGCGTCACCTCCAGCAGCGGCGGAGAGTGGGAGAGCAACGGCTTGAGCGCCACCTTCACGGGGCCGGCGGCGCCCTCACGGAGGGCCTTCGTCTCCACGAAGCCGAAGCGATCGTCGCCCAGGCTCACCTTGGTGTAGGGGCCGAACGTAGCCAGGCGCTCCAGCACCGCGCCCTTCTCCAGCTCCGCCACCACCGGCGCCGCGCCGAGCGGCTGACCGCGCACGCCGGTCGGCGCCGTGACCGAAACCTTGCCTTGCGCCTTCACCAAGGACAGCGGCGTCCGGGTGAGCGGCAGCTTCACTTTCTCACTCGAGCCGACGCGCAGATCGCGGTCGGTCACGCTGACCTCGAAGTTGACAAAGTTCTCTTGCAGGGCGTCGAGGGCGTCGAACGTGAACGCCACCGTCCGCGTGTCGCCCGGCTTCATGTTGGAGACGTCGAAGCGCCCGGCGTGGAGCAGCAGGCCGTCACCGGTCAAGTTGCGCAAGTTGGCCTGCGACTCGAAGGAGCGGCCCTTGCCGACGTTCTTCACGGTCATGTACACGGTCGCGCCCTCGCCGCGGGCGATCTGCCCGTCGCCGTTGCCCGGACGGTTGTCGGCGATCTGGTAGGTGTAAGCGAAGATGGGCTGCGGCTGCGCCGTGATGGTAGTGCGCAGCTCGGACTCCTGCGGCGGCTCGGAGCCCTCCGCGAAGAAGCGCACCTTCACCACGTCCGAGCGCGTGTCCGCGTCGAGCGGGATCTTGCACACGCGCTTGGCGTCCAGCGGCAGCGGCTCGGTCGACCCCACCTTGCGGCCCTCGATGTCGCAGAAGCCGAGCGACGCGGTCGCCGTCTTGGTCTCGCCGGGCATGATCTTGCCGAACACCAGCTCCTTCTCGTCGAAGTAGGCGCCGTCGCTCTTGGTGATCGCGCGCAGCTGGTACACCGGGCCGGGACCCTTGTTCTTCACCGAGACCTTGAGCGACATGCTCTCGCCGGACACCACCGTGTCGTTGGGCTTGTCGGTCTTGACCGTCACCTCGAAGTCCCCCGCCTTGGGCGCGTTGGTCAGCTCCTTGGGCGGCGCGCTCCAGTCGATGTCCAGGCGCTTCAGGTCGGCCGCCACCGCGTCGAGCTCGGCCGCCTGCAGCTTCTCCAGCAGGGGCTTGGCGCTGCGCAGCTGCTCGGCGCGCTTGCCGGGTTGGAGCTTGGCCGCCAAATCACGCGCGATCTTGATCGGCATATCGAGCTCGAACTCGTCCTCGATGTCGCCGCCGCGCTCGCGGATCTTGGCTCGCTCCGACTCGGGCAGGTTGAAGCGCATGCGGAAGAACGACTGCTCCGTGGGGTGGCGGGCTGCGCCAACCAGGCTCTTGGTCAGGTCCCGCTCGCGCAGGGCGTGCTCGGAGCGGTACAGGTCCATCTCCAGCGTGTCCGCCGTCATCGGGTCGAGCTCGATATCCGGCGCCACGCCTACGCCCTGGATCGAGACATCACCCGGGGTGAGGTATTGTGCGATGGTGAGCTTGAGCGCGGCGTGCTCCGGCGTCACGTTGGGGAACACGAGCTGCACGGAGCCCTTGCCGAACGTGGTTTGCCCGACGATCACGGCGCGATCCAGGTTCTTGAGCGCGCCCGCGACGATCTCGCTGGCGCTGGCGCTCGAGCCGTTCACCAGTACGACGATCGGGTAGTTGGGCTCGGTGCCATGGCGCGTCGCGCGCTTCTCCTCGCGGCCGTCGGAGGTGCCAACGGTCGAAACGATGACGCCATCCTCCAAAAAGCGATCGGCAATCTTGGCAGCTTGCTCGAGCAGGCCGCCGGGGTTGCCGCGCAGATCCAGCACCAGCCCGCGGATCTTCTCCTTCTTGCTCAGCTCGCTCAGCGCGTCGTCCAGCTCGTCCGAGCTGGAGGCTTGGAACTGCTTGAGGCGGATGTAACC
>JAEYOT010000462.1 GCA_023411445.1 Pseudomonadota bacterium | reverse complement strand
CGAAGACATCGCCAGCAAGTTCTTCGAGCACTTTCTGCACATCGCCGAGGCCATGACCAAGATCGGCGGCGACGGGCTGTGGGACGACGCCGACAAGTTTTACTACGACGTGCTGTGCGTACCCGGCTTTCCGCCGCAGCCGTTGCGCATCCGCTCGATGGTCGGCTTGATCCCGCTGTTCGCCGTGGAAGTGCTGGATCCAGAGCTGTTGCAGAGCCTGCCCGGCTTCGAGGGCCGGCTGCGCTGGTTCTTGGAGCACCGCCCTGACTTGGCCGCGCTCGTCTCGCGCTGGCAGGAGACCGCCACCGAGGAGCGTCACCTCTTGTCACTGCTGCGCGGGCACCGCATGAAGAAGCTATTGCTACGCATGCTGGACGAGACCGAGTTTCTCTCGGACTACGGTGTGCGCGCTCTCTCTCGCCAGCACGAGCGCGAGCCGTTCGAGCTGCACGTGGACGGCCAGATGTTCTGCGTGAACTACCAGCCCGCCGAGTCGGAGTCAGGCTTGTTCGGCGGTAACTCCAATTGGCGCGGCCCGATCTGGATGCCCGTCAACTACCTGATCATCGAGAGCCTGCAGAAGTTTCACCACTACTACGGTGACGACTTCACGGTGGAGTGCCCGACCGGCTCGGGGCAGTACCTCACGCTGCTGCAGATCGCGGAAGAGCTGTCGCGGCGCCTGTGCCGCCTGTTCCTGCGCGACGAGCATGGCCGGCGCGCGGTGCTGGGCGAGAGCGAGCTGCTCCAGCAAGATCCACACTTTCGGGACTACCTGCCGTTCTACGAGTACTTCCACGGCGACAGCGGCCGCGGCGTGGGCGCCTCGCACCAAACAGGTTGGACTGGCTTGATCGCCAAGCTACTGATGCCGCGGGCCTAAGGCAGGGCGGACAACCAGGCGTAGGTTGGCAGCACGGCGAGCAAGAACACGACCGTGCTCACGACGAACATCGAGCTGGTAAGCTCCGTGTCGAGCTCGAAGGTGACGGCCAGGTAGTTGGCGAGCAAAGCGCTCGGCACTAGGCCATAGAGAATGAGGATGCGAGCGTCGAGCGGATCCAGCCCGAAGCACCACGCGAGCCCAGCGTAGTACAGCGGGTACAGCGTGCTGCGGTACGCGAGCGATAGCGCATTTTCGCGCCAGTAGCGCTTGAGTAGCGTGCCGCGATACAACAGGCCCACGGCCAAGCCGGAGCAAGCCGTGCCCAGGTAGATCAGCGGCCTTACCACGTCGCCGATCGCTTGCGGTCGCGGGGCGCCGGCCACGTTCAAGCAAAGTCCGCTGCTGATCGTGAGCAGCGGCAAGAACACGCGCGGATCCAGCAGGTTTTCTGCCACCACGCGCGTCAGGGAACGCCCTGGCGCGTGCGAGCCGGAGTACAGGCGCGCGATCGGGAAGCAGAACAGCAAGAGGTACGGCGCGTTGAACGCTTGCGAGTAGGTGGCTTGCGCCAAGCCCAGCTCGCCGAACAGCACGAGCGCCACGAAGCCCAGCAGCGTAAAGCCGTTGTTGCTCTGGCACATGGCGGCGATGAACGCTCCGCGCCGCGCGCGCGGATGCTGCAGCCACACGCTCACCAGCCACGCCGCGCCCGCAGTCAGCAGCCAGCCGGAGGTGGACAGCACCGGCATCAGCACGGAGGTGCGGTCGATACGAGCGATCCACAGCGAGCACAGCGTGATCGTGGTCTGGCAGCCGTAGAACGCGACGTTGAATAGGAGCCGCGCGGCCGCGGGCGGCGCTCCGAGCCTGTTCCAAATCGCCCCGACCAACACCGGGCCCAGCACCCAGCCCACCACGGTGAGGTAGGGCAGGAGCAGCTGCGTCATGAGCGCTGCCGCACATAGCACGCGCGGCGCGCGCCAGATCCGCTAGATTGAAGGCGATGCTCGCCCGAAAGTCCGTTCGGCTCGCCGTGATCGCGCTGGCCGCCGCGCTGGCGCTCGTGCTGCTGCTCTATCCCACGGACGAGAAGCGCGTGCGAGCGGCGGCCGAGGCGCTGCTGGCAGGAGCGAACGAGGGCGGCCTCACGCTGAGCGCGGCGCTCGAGCAACACACCGTGGAGCACGTGGTCGTCACGGTAGCCGAGCTACCGGCGCCGCTCGAGGGACGCCCGGCGCTGATCGGCGCGGTCCAGCGAGCCCGCGCGCTGGATCCTCGGCTGCGCTTCCGCGCCCAAGCCATGGACGTGACCGTCCAAGGCAAGACCGCGCGCGTCAACGCGGATCTGGTAGTAGGCCTGCCCCAAGCCTCGATCGCTCCCCGCCACGCGGTGGCGATGTTCGAGAAGCGCGACGGCGCCTTCCGGCTCGTCTCCGCCGAGATCGGCGCTACCCGCCGCGACGAGCCCGAAGAGCGACCCTGAGCGGACCTCAGCCTCGACGGATGTGCCAAGCCTTTGGCTGAACGAAGGCTTGGATGCCGAGCGTCGACAGCGTGGAGCCGATGCCGGAGTGCTTGCGACCGGTCCATGGCAGCCGCGGGCTCACTCGGTCGCAACAATTGACGTAGGCGCTACCGACCGGAAGCTCGGCGAGCAATCGCTCGGCGCGCGCCTCGTTCGTGGTGTACACGCTGGCGGTGAGGCCGTACTCGGTGTCGGCCATGGCCGACAGCGCCACCTCGTCGCTCGGCACGCTGCTGATGCCGATGATCGGGCCGAAGCTCTCGTCTCGCATCAGCCGCATCTGCGGCGTCGCGTCGGCGATCACGGTAGGCTCGAAATAGGCGCCTTGGCGCGCGCTGCGCTTGCCACCCGTGAGCAGCTTGCCGCCGAGCCGCTCGGCGTCTGCCACTTGCGCCTCGAGCTCGCGGAGCGCCGCCTCACCGCGACACAAAGGCCCGATGTAAGTGGACTCCTCGGTGGGATCGCCCAGCTTGAGCTGCCTCACCTCCGCTACGAACGCAGCGAGGAACGCCGGGTAGATGCGCTCGTGAACGTAGATGCGCTCGACCGCGCAGCAGCTCTGCCCGGCGTTGTAGAAGGCTCCATCTGCGAGCGCGGCGGCGGCCTTAGCCACGTCCACTTCGTCCGTGACGTACGCTGGATCCTTGCCGCCCAGCTCGAGCTGCAGCCGCACCAGGCGGGGCGCCACTACCTCCGCGATTTTCCTGCCGGTCGGGTAGGAGCCCGTGAAGAACACGCCGTCCACCGGTAACGCTACCAGGGCAGCGCCCAGCTCGCGACCTCCGATCAGCGCTTGGAACACGTCCTCTGGAACACCGGCGTCGTGCAGCAGCTTGGCTAGCGCAAGCCCGGTCAAGCAGCACAGCTCGCTCGGCTTGTAGAGCACGGCGTTGCCGGTCAAGAGCGCCGGCGCGATCACGTTGCAGCCCACGAAATAGGGATAGTTCCAAGCCGAAACGTTGGCGACGACACCCAGCGGCTCGAAGGCGATGCGCTCTTCCAGCGCCTCCGAGGGGGCGCCGAGCACGGTCTTGCCGGACAACTCTGCCTCGAAATGCTGGAGAAAGAAGTCCAGTCGCGGCAACAGGCCGCTGAGCTCGTTACGCGACTGCGCGATGGGCTTACCCACCTCCAGCGTGAGCGTCTGCGCTAGCTCCTCCTGGCGCTCGGCGACCAGCTCCTTGAAGCGCTGCAGCGCCGCCTTGCGCTCGCCGCTCGCTCGCTTCGCCCACGCGCGCTGCGCGTTGCGGGCTCGCGCCAGCAGCTCCGGCAAGCGCGCGACCTCGGTCTCCGTTACGTCCCGCACCGTCTCACCCGTGGCCGGGTTCACGATTCGCATCAGCCCTCCTTTGCTCGTCGAGCGTCCCACAACATCGCGCCCAGCACGACCACCGCGATCCACAGTACGCAAGCCATCAGCAGGTGGATCACTTGGAGGTAGCCGGGAGCCTTTAGCCAGATGTTGACCACGCCGATGAGCAGCGCCAGCCCGCCACCCGCGTAGAGGGCGCCGCCCCAGCGCTCGAAGCGGGCATCCCCCGGCACCTCCCGCACGCGACCGGCCGCCACCCACAGCACTCCGACGCCGAGCAGCGCCAGCAGGGGATGGACCACGCGGACGCGACCCAAGAAATGCGCTCCCACGGCCTGATCGTTCTGCAGCCGCTCGAGGGCTGTCGCTCCCTGGACGGGGTAGACGGTATCGCCCAGGGCCGTGACTGCTCCAGTCATGGAGACGAGCAGCAAGAGCACGCCGGCGCTCAGTAGCCAACGCCAAGCGCTGGTGACGGCGGCGCGCGCTGCGGGCAAGTCACGCAAGCTGACGCGCCGCTCGGACGAGAAGTAGGTCGCTGCGGCGAGCGAGCCCAAGAGGAGTGACGTGGTGATCAGGTGCGCCGGCATGACCACGGCGCGAT
>JAEYOT010000449.1 GCA_023411445.1 Pseudomonadota bacterium | reverse complement strand
GGTGAGAGCGCCGCGCTCGCCGCGTAGGCGGGGTGCTCCACCTCCAAGAACACGGGCGCGCTGCCGTCTCGGAGCGCGGTGAAGGCGCGCTCGCCGAGCGGAAACTTGACGTAGTGCACGGCCATGGTGCGCGTTTCATCGGTGCCGCGTGCGTCCGGCGTGGCCGCGATCAGCTCCGCGCCCACGCGTAAGCGAAAGCGTCGCTCGAGCCCCGCCAGCACAGTGAGCATGCGTTCGCGCTCCTCGCGATCTTGGTACTCGATGAAGATGGTCGCAGACAGCTCGCGATCGCCAGGCAAGAGCTCGTTGTACGTCTCGAGCTCGTGCAAAATGGCGGGCTCACGCGTGATGCGCTCGGTGCGCAGCATCTCTTGCACCTGCAAGAGCACGGTGTCGCGGTTCTCGAACAGCGCCGTCATGTTGCTGCCGAGCTTCACGTAGCGCGGCTTCTTCCGCTCGATCAGCCTGCGGAGGTAGGCTTCACGGATGCGCTCGTACGCCGGCAAATCCAGCAACTCTTCACGCGTGATGGGCTTCATGCTTGCCACCCCGTCAGGCCGTACGCTTCAGCTAGCAGCTCGATCGGGTGCTTGGCTTCGGCGCCGTTCTCTTTCTTGATGCGAAGGGCGGCGAGGCTGCAATCCGTGACGACGGTGAGCGGCTCGCTGTCCACGCGCTCGGCCTCCACCGCGTCCGCCAGGCGTCGCGCGTAGCGCCGCCCCTCAGCGTAGAACACGGCTTTCATGCCCCAAGTGCCGTCCACGGCCGAGCAGCGCTCGATGATGCGCACCTCCGTGCCCGGCACCTGCGACAGCACGCGCGCCCCCGGCACGGCGATCTTCTGCGCGCGCAGGTGGCAAGCCGCGTGGTACGCCACCCGGCGGTAGCCTGCATGAAGCTCCTTGTTGAGCCTCTTCTCCCGCCGCAACCGGTCGAGAAATTCCATCAAATCGAGCGTTGCCGCGGCCACCTCGCGCGACTCAGGCGTGCCCAAGTACACCGGCCACTCCTTCTTCATGGTGTAGCCACAGGTCGGCCCCGGCACCACGATCGGGATGCCCGTCCGCGCCAGCGGCAAGAGCCGCTCCACGTTGTGCTGCATCTTCCGTTTCGCGCCTTCCAGGTCACCGCCGTCCAGGTTCGGCATGCCACAGCAGGTAAGCCCGCCAGCGAGCTCCACCTCGAAGCCGTTCTTCTCGAGCACGGCCACTGCCGCCTGCGGCACGCTCGGGAAGTTGAACTCGCCATAGCAGGTCGGAAACAACGCCACCTTGCCGTGGCTCCCCGCCTCCGGCTGCGGTGAGCGTCGCTCGAACCAGCTGGAGAACGCGCGCGTCGTCAGCGGCGGCAACGGAAACTCCGCCGAGATCCCGAAGGCCCGCTCAGCGGCTTTGCGCACCAGCCGGTTGGCGTTCACGACGTTGGCCAGCTTCGCCGACGGGCCTGCGCCCAGCGCGCCGATTAGCTGCGGCTCTCCCAGCACGCGATCCACGAGCGGGATACCGCGACGCCGCGCGCGCTGCGCCTTCTCCCGCGCCATCAAGCGCGGAAAATCCAGCGCTTCGTAGGCGCCCTCGTCGGGCGTGTAGGGACATTTGATGTAGCAGAGCTTGCACTGCCAACAGTGATCGCTCACCGCCCGGATCGTCTCCGGTGACACCGTCTCGGCGCCATGCGCCTTGCCGGCCTGGATGTCGCGATCGACCGCGTCGAACAGGATCGGGAAGGAGCCGCAGTACGTCACGCACATCCGGCAGTCCTGACAAATGTCGAAGACGCGCCGAAGCTCCTGCTCCAGATCCCGCTCGTCCCAGTAACGAGACGAGCTCGGATCGTGCTCCGGCGGCTCTTGAGGCGCACGCGCGATTTTGGACATGGCGACTCGTCCGTAGCTGAACACAAGCTGGGGCGGCGCCCCGCGCCCAGAGCGGCGCGGGGCGAGCGGCGGCTCAGCCCAAGGTTTGAGCGGCCTTCTCGAAGCGCCCGGCGTGCGACTTCTCCGCCTTGGCCAGCGTCTCGAACCACTCCGCGATCTCGGCGAAGCCTTCCTCGCGAGCAGTCTTGGCGAAGCCCGGATACATCGATTGATACTCGTACGTCTCACCGGCAACGGCCGACTGCAGGTTCTTCAGCGTGTCACCGATCGGCTTGCCCGTCGCTGGATCGCCCACTTGCTTGAGGAAGTCCAAGTGGCCGTGCGCGTGCCCCGTCTCGCCGTCAGCCGTGTCTTTGAACAAGCCGGCGACCTCGGGATAGCCTTCGATGTCCGCAACCTTCGCGAAATACAGGTAGCGACGATTGGCCTGCGACTCACCCGCAAAGGCCTCCTTCAGGTGCTCGTGCGTCTTGCTTCCATCAAGCTTCGGCATGACTGCTCCTCCGGCGCCTATCCCTTCGGCGCCCGCTTTGACGAGGGGTTCAGACTCCGTCCCGGCCTCTAGGGAGTCAAGCCCGCAAAGCGCGCGCCCCAGCGGTCGTCACTCAGCGTCAGCTTGTGCCAACAAAGCCGCAATTTGTTCGCGACTTTGAGCGCCACTCCGGCGTGCGACGACGCGGCCGCGGCGATCCAGCACCAGCAGGCTGGGCACGCCGTCGATGCGCCCGAGCTGGCTGTCGCCCGAAAGTAAGCTGGGGCTCGCCATCGCGACCGGCAGGTGTAGCGCGAGCGAGTCCGCCCATACTTGGACGAGCGGCGCGCTACGTGGAGGTTCCATCATCACGATCGCGCCGTTGGCGCGCGGCTTGTGGCTGGCGAGCACGTCACGTAAAATGAGCGCCTGCGCCTGCGACGGCAGGTCGTACGTCGTGACGAACAACAGCGCCGTGGTGCGACCGCGCGTGGTGTCACTCGACAGCTCCGTGCCATCCAGCGTGCCGAACGTGAACTGCACGGGCTCGCCCCGGGCGGCAACGGTAGGCGCCTCCGGCTCCTGCTCCGGTCGATAGCAGGCGGGGTAAGCCAGCGCGACGAGCGCGAGCACGGCGC
>JAEYOT010000443.1 GCA_023411445.1 Pseudomonadota bacterium | reverse complement strand
ACCCGAGTCCGAGCCCTGTTACGTCGAGCGCCGAAGCGCTCAGACAGGGCTCGGAACCCGCTGATTCACGCCTTCTTGGCGGTCTTCTTGGCGGCCTTCTTGCGGCGCTTGGCGGCCTTCTTGGCGGGCGCCTTCTTGGCAGCGCGCTTCTTGGCAACCTTCGGCGCCTTCTTGGCAGCGGGTTTACGAGCGGACTTCGTCTTGGTCTTCTTTGCAGCCATTTTCGTTTGCCTCCCAGGCATTCGGACAGGCGACGAAAGTGCCGACCGTCCGAGGGTATGTTGCACGACGTATATTGCCACCTAGTGTGATGTGTCAACGAAAAAAATTCATTTGCGATCTACGCCGACCGAGAGAAACCGCCGATCAGGGTATGCAAGAAGTGCGAACCGCGCACTTGTGCAGTGAACGAATGGCACCCGCAGAACTCGCCGTGCTTTGTGCAGCGCTGGCGAATTAGATCTTTAATTACGTAGTGTTACGTTCCTGGTCCGCGCGGCGCGACGGACGATTTTCAGGCATCGGCAAACTCCGCAAATTGGGCCGCACAGCCAGCCTCCGATCGCGCTTCCAGAGCCTGCACGAAGCCACTAGCTTTCCGTCTCGCTCGATGGCGGTGCCTCCTTTTTGGCGAGGTCCCGGGCCCGCGAGCGACTCGAAACGATCCCTCGGAGCAAGTAGCAACTCATGCACCTCTCACGTCTAGCCCGTTTGACCTCGCTGCCCCTCCTGCTCGTGACCTCGCTCTCACTGTCTGCGTGCGGCTACTCGCAAGAGGAGTGGGACCAGAAGCTGCGCGAGAACGAGAAGCTGGCGCAGGAGCTCAAGGCTCAGCGCGAAGCCAACCAGAAGGCGCAAGCGGACAACGCGGCGGCCATCAAGGAGATCGAGGAGCTCAAGAAGCAGCTCACCGAGCGCGGCATCAACCTGGAGAACGCGAACGCCAGCATCGCCGAGCAACGCAAGGCGCTCGAAGAGTACGCGCGCCGCACGGAGCAGCTCGACCAGATCCGCAAGCGCTTCGAGCTCTTGCAGAGCAAGCTGCAGAAGCTCACGCAGCTGGGCCTCAAGGTCGAGGTGCGCAACAACCGCATGCTGATTCAGCTGCCCGGCGACGTGCTGTTCGACTCCGGCAAGGACACGCTGAAGGACGACGGCAAGAAGATCTTGCTGCAGATCGGCGAGATCGTGCGTAACGACGCGGACCTGTCCAAGCGCCAGTTCCAGGTGGCGGGCTACACGGACAGCAAGCCGCTCGCGGGCGGACCGTTCAAGGACAACTGGGGCCTGTCGGCCATGCGCGCGCGCAGCGTGCTCGTGCTGCTCACCACGCCCGAGGACAAGGGCGGCGCCGGGCTGCCGATCGCCAACTGGAGCGCCGCTGGCTTCGGTGAGACCGGCCCGGTCGCCTCCAACGACACGGACGAGGGTCGCGCCAAGAACCGCCGCGTCGAGCTGGTCGTCCAGCCCGACGTGGAAGAGATGCTCAACCTCAAGAGCCTGGCGAAGTAAGTTGAGCGAAGCAGCCGCCGCCGCGGCGATCGACATCGGGACCAACTCGGTCTTGCTCGTGATCGCCGCGCGTGGCCCGGCCGGCCCCGTGCCGCTGGTGGAGCGCGCCACCATCACCCGGCTGGGTGAAGGCGTGGATCGGACGAGGCGCCTTTCGGACGCCGCCGTGGAGCGCAACCTAAACTGCTTGCGCGCCTACGCGGAGGAGCTGGGCCGCCACGGCTCACCGCGCTTGGACGTGGTGGGGACGAGCGCGCTGCGCGACGCCGAAGGCGCCGAGCATTTCTTGGACGAAGCCGAGCGCATCCTCGGCGTGCGGCCGCGCGTGATCGCCGGAGACGAGGAAGCAGCGCTCACGTTCCGCGGCGCCTTGTCCGGCCTCGGCTTGCGCGGACGGCTCTTGGTCTTCGACGTGGGCGGTGGCAGCACCGAGCTGATCGTCGGCGACGCGGGCGACGCCGCGCCCCAGTCGCGAGTCAGCCTGGACATCGGCAGCGTGCGCTTGTTCGAGCGGCACGTGCGAAGCGATCCACCCAGCGCCGCCGAGCTGGCCGCGATCGAGCGTGACATCACGGGCGCTTTGGCTGGCGCCGCGCCTCTGCAGGACCTGAAGACGGACGGCTCAGCGCCCTTCACGCTCGTGGGCGTCGCCGGCACCGTCACGACGCTGAAGTCGCTCGAGCTAGGCATGGAGCGCTACGACGCCGCGCGCGTCCATGGTGCGCCGCTGTCGTTGGACGTCGTGGACGACCTGTGCGTGAAGCTCTCCCAACTGTCGCTCGCGGAGCGCACGCGCCTACCCGGGCTCGAGCCCAAGCGCGCCGACGTGATCGTGGCCGGCGCGCTGATCGTGCGTGAGCTGCTCCGCCGGTCCGGCTCCACCGCGCTGGTCGTTTCGGACCGCGGCGTGCGCTTCGGCTTGCTCGACCAGCTTCTTCTTGTCTGAGCGTCCGTTTTTCGCCCCTCCTAGCAACCCGCCGGCGATACGGCGCCGCAGCGTGGAGGAAACGGGCCCAGGGCTACCCTGGTTTGCCGGCCCAGCGAATCTCGCGGCGGGGCGCGGCAACCAAGCTCGGGCTGCTCGCTGAGGTTCGAAAATACATGATCGGGGTTCCGCCTCTTTCGTCACAAGCCCCTGGAAATCCGGCATTTTCGGCCGTTTTCTTGACACAATCGCCTTCAGGAACTACAGTGCCGCGCCTGGCGAATCCTGACCAAAATTCAGGGTGCCAGGTAGCGAAGCTCGTTTCTACCGCGTTTCGCGCTGCCGTAGTTGGAATGAAGTTCATGCCCCGACCGTTCAGCTCGCGCCACTTCCTTACGCCGAGAAAAGGGAACACCGGGACGTAGCTCATTCAGCTCGGGAACAAATCATCGCTTCGAGCCCCTCTAGGCGCATCGAAGCGGGCGAGGGTCTAGACAAGTCCCTCGCGTCACAAGGAGTCGTCATGCAGTCAAGCCAGGAAGTTGAGTTCAAGGTCGGCGACAAGGCGGTCTACCCGGCGCAAGGCGTCGCGGAGGTCGTCAGCATCGATGAGAAGGACATCGCCGGTTCGCGGCAGCGCTTTTACGTGCTCCGCATCTTGGACACGGATCGCCGCATCATGGTGCCGGTGTCGAACGCCAACGCGGTCGGCCTGCGGCAGGTGATCAGCGAGCAAGAGATCCGCGAAATCTTCGACATCCTGAAGGAGCGCACGATCGGCTTCGACACGCAGACGTGGAACCGCCGCTACCGCGGCTTCATGGACAAGATCAAGACCGGCTCGATCTACGACGTGGCCGAGGTGCTGCGCGATCTGTATCGCCTGAAGGCGAACAAGCAGCTCTCCTTCGGCGAGCGCCGCATGCTGGATACGGCGCGCACGCTGATCGTCAAGGAGATCGCGATCGCCCGCAAGCAGACGGAAGAAGAAGTGAAGAACGAGATCGAAGCGATCTTCTTCTCCAACTGAGCTTCTCTCGATCGAACGCAAGGCGCTGGGCTCTCGGGCTCGGCGCCTTCGTCGTTTTGTGTAGCCGCTCAGCGCAAAGCGTTCGCGGCCAGCACGAACGGCAGCGTGAGCCAGGCGCCGTCGATGCGAGCCGCGATCCACAGCGCCGACGGCGTGCCTTCGGCGAACGAGCGCTGGGCGAGCACGACGAGGCCCGTGGACATCTCGTAGCTGCCGTAGTGGTTGAAGCTGCGCAGCCCGAAGAACACACTGCCGAACACGCCCGCCTCGCTGAACTTGCGCAGGTGCGGTCCCGCCTCGAGCAGCACCGGGAAGGACTCGGTGACGGGCAGCAGCAGCGTGAGTCCTGCGTCCAGCCGGACGTCGTCGAAGCTTGCGCTGCCGAGGCGGAGCGAAGGCCCCAAATCGAAGCCGCGCGAGCGCTCTCGCAGCAGCAAGAGGTCGGCCCGGATCGCGTTGCACCAGCCGAGGCCAGTCAAGCCGAGGCTGTCGCTGGCGCCGCAGACGCCGGTCTCCCAGCCTGCATTCAGCTGGGGCTTGGCCTGGGCGAGCGGGGCGAGCGTGAGCGTGAGCGCGCCCGCCAGCGCCGCCGCCCAGCGCCTCACGGGCAGGCAGCGCTGTTGAAGGCGCAGTTCTTATCGGGGCTCGTGCAGATGTCGTACAAGCTCGAGCAGACCGTGCACGGCGCTGGGATGTCGATGCCGAGGACGCAGGGCATCTCTGCCTCACCGCCGGCGGCGCTCGACGAGGACTCGCCCGTCTTCTTGCAGATGTACCCGTCCTCATCCGTGCCCTCAGTCAGCCGGGCGCTGGCGGGGTACGAGATCAGGCAGCCGGTGCAGAGCTCGATCGGAAATGCCAGCTCGGAGGACTCCACTTCCTCTCCGCCTAGCGTATCGCCGTAGACGCGGACTTTGGCTACGAGCGTGCCGTCCGGCAAAGACGGCTCCACCGAAGCCGGGATCAGGCTGGCGTACATCACCGTGAGCGAGGGAGAGGTGCCGGTGGCGGCGTCCACGAAGCCGGTGGCCGTGGACGAGAACGGCTCGTACAACAGCTCGCCCCGCAGCGACTCTAGGCGCACCTCGGCGCCCTTGAGCGAGACGCGAGACGTCTCCGTGCGCAACTGCTCGCGCGAGCCGCGCTCGGTGATCTGGTTGCCCACGACCAACGCGGCGCGGTACTCGCGAGCAAACAGGCGATCCAGCGTGCCCTTGGCCAGGATGGGGGCGTCCGCCTCGGCGACCGGGGTGCAGGCGCCTTGCCGGCGCGCGTACACGCCGGTGATGAACAGCATGCTGTCGTTCGTGGCGCAGCTGGGTAGCGTCGTGGCGCCCAGGCAAGCGACTCCGAGCGTGAACAAGGACTTGAAGGACAGGCGACGCATGGATACCTCGAGGCGCGCGGGCAGCGCACCACGACGAAAGTCTAGAGGGCGGCGCGCCCTTGCGCCAAACAATGTGCGATCGCTTCGATAAGCGCGGAGGGCGCCGGGAGCCCGGGCCTCCCGCGCGGAGCCGGCGGCGCGCCCGGTCCAAGGCTAGCGTACGCCGTCCCGTCGGCGAGCATCGGCTGTGCCACGAGCAGGTCAATCAAGCGGCGTCAGGGCAAGACTCCGAGATCGCTGCGGCGGCTCTTCATCACCCTCCGTAGTTAAGAAGGCGCGCGAGCGGGCACCTCCGCGGTGACCGACTTGTGCGTTGCTATCGCAGGAGCGCGCGTGAGCGCTTACCTGTCCGCAGCGTGCGCTGCGTCTGCGCGACAACGCGCACACGGTGCGCTCAATCGTGCCGCACGCGCCTTTAGCAACCTGACGGTCGGCCGTTGCGGAGACACACTGTACAGCAGGGAATTCATGCTCACGTCACCCGTCCGCGCCGCGCGTCGTAGGCTCGCTCATTCTTTCGTCCTCTCTTTGATCGCGGCGCCCGTTGCGTGCAGCGGCGGCGACCCCGCGGTGCACGGCGGTGGACCGGGCTTAGACACGGGCGGAGGTAGCGTGAGCACGGCGGGCACCAGCAGCGACGGAGCCAAGGCAGGCAGCGGCGGCAAAGGCCCGACGATCGAGCTGGGCGAGGGCGGC
>JAEYOT010000392.1 GCA_023411445.1 Pseudomonadota bacterium | reverse complement strand
GGTACAAGCGGCGCGGTGGATGGCTCAGATCCCAAAGACGAGGCGGCAGCCGCGCCCCGCTCAAGACGGTGACAGCAGCGCTCGACGGGCGCGACTTTGCCATGTTCGGCTCCTCGGACGAGCCGCGGGCCGGTTGCGCCAGCCGACGCTTTTTCGCGGGCCCGGCGCGGTCGTGCTAGACCGGCGAAATGCGCTTCGTGGTGGCAACCCACGGCCACTGCTTCGACGGTCTGTCCAGCGCCGTGGTGTTCACTCGTTTGATCAAGGCGCTGGGTCATACCAGCGCTGCGTTCGAGTATCGCACGTGCGGCTACGGCGCAGGTCAAGCTCGGGCCGAAGACAAAATGCTGAGCGGCGAGCAGAACGCGATCTTGGATTATCGCTTCTGCGCCTCCGACAAGCTGAGCTGGTACTTCGACCACCACCGCACCGCCTTCGGCTCCGAGGCGGACCGCGAAGTGTTCGAGCAGCGCAGGAGCTCCGGGCAGTTCTTCTTCGACGCCGCGTACTCCTCCTGCACCAAGCTGATCGCCGACATCGGACGCGACCGCTTCGGGGTGGACTTGCCGGATCTGGCCGAGCTCGTGCGCTGGGCGGACTTGGTGGACTCCGCGCGCTTCGCTTCGCCCGAGGACGCGGTGAGCCGCAGCTCGCCCATCATGCAGCTCGTCAGCGTGGTGGAGCACTACGGTGACGACGCGTTCTTCAAAGAGCTGGTGCCGGAGCTCTCGCGCCGCCCCCTGCTCGACGTAGCGAGCAGCAAAGCAGTCGCCAACCGCTACAAGCCGCTCGGCAAGAAGCACGAGCGCTTCGTCTCGCGCGTGAAGCAAAAGAGCGAACGGCTGGGCCGCGTCGTGTTCGTGGACTTGACGGAGAGCGTGCTGGAGAGCGTCGGCAAGTTCGTGACCTACGCTCTGTTTCCGGATTCCGTGTACTCGGTCGTGGTGGGCTTGCTGAAAAATGGGCCCAAGATTTCGGTTGGTTATAACCCCTGGTCGGGGCGTCCGCTGGACACGGACATCAGCGCCATCTGCGCGCGCTACGGCGGCGGCGGGCACCCCGTCGTGGGCGGCATCTCCTTCCCCAGCGCGGCTTTGGACGAAGCGCGACGCGTGGCGCGTAGCATCGCGCTGGAGCTCAACGGCGAGGTCGCCGGCGCAGCGTGAGCTCCGCCGGAGGAGCGCTGACGCGCTTGCGGCGCGCGCCGGGAGCCCAGCCGCTCGTGCTAGGCCACCGCGGCGCGCGCCATGCCGCTCCCGAGAACACGCACGCAGCCTTCGAGCTGGCGCGCCAAGAAGGCGCAGCCGGGGTGGAGCTGGACGTCCGCTTGGTGAAGACGGGTGAGATCGTGGTGCTGCACGATCCTACGCTCGCGCGCGTCACGGCGGGCTCGGATCGGCGCGCGGTCGAGCAGCTCTCCTGGAGCGAGACGCGCGCGGTCGACATCGGGCACGGCGAGCGCGTGCCGCTGCTGGCGGACGTGCTGGACTGGGCCGCTCAGCATGAGCTGCTCGTCAACGTCGAAGTGAAGTCGGACGTGCAGCGCCGCCGTGATCTGGTCGGCGGCGTGATCGCGCTGCTCGAGCGCCACGCCTACGCCCGCGGTGTGCTGCTCTCCAGCTTCGACCCGCGCTTCGTGTGGCACCTCGCGCGCGCGCTGCCGAGCGTCCCTTGTGCCTTCTTGTTCCAGACCACGAGCCCCATGGGCCGAGCCGCCGCGCTGGTCGGCGCGGCCACGTTCAGCCGCATGGGGGCGCTCGCGGTGCACCCGGAGCACGTGCTCGTCACGCCGCAGCGCATGCGCGGCTGGCGCAGCCGTGAGGCCTTGGTCGGCGTCTGGACCGTCAACGACGAGGCCCGCGCGCGCGAGCTGAGCGAGCTGGGTGTCGACTACATCGTGAGCGATCGTCCGGGGGCGCTCGTGCGAGCGCTGGCCGCGTGACCGCGCCGTCGCTCTCACCTAACTTTCGCGTCGACGACCTGAGCGGAGCCGCCTCGCGCGCCCTGGTCGAGCGCCACCTGCGCGGTATGCACGAATGCTCTCCCCCTGGCGCCGTGTTCGCGCTGGACGTGGAGCGGCTACGCGAGCCAAACGTCACGTTCTGGTCGGCTTGGCTGGGCGACGCGATCGCGGGCTGCGGCGCCCTCAAGCTGCTGGACGCCGAGCGCGGCGAGCTCAAGTCCATGCGCGTGGCCGACGCCTTCTTGGGTCGCGGCCTGGGCCGAGCCATCTTGGAGCACTTGCTGCAGCAGGCTCGAGCGCGCGGTCTCAGCAGCGTGTGGCTCGAGACGGGCCGTTCCGCGCCATTTTTGCCCGCGCTGCGCCTGTACGAGAGCGCCGGCTTCGCCCGCTGCGGCCCGTTCGCGGACTACGTCGACAACCAGTTCAGCGTGTTCATGACGCGCTCGCTCTAATCGAGCGCGAGCCCTCACTGGCAGGGGCTGGGGCGCACCACGACGCCGCCCGGTGGCTCCTGCTCGAATGCTCCCGGCACCAGCGGCGGGTTGTGCGCAAGCTCGCTGACGGCGAGCACCAGATCTTGCTCCTCCGCCGGCACCTCCAGGTGCAGGCGGCGCGGCACCGCGGCCCGACAAGCCGGACCGCTGGGCGGCACGTCCGGATCCAAGCCGTCCGGATCCACGCGCGGCAGAGCGGTGGAGGCGGCCTCGTGCTGCTCGAGCTCCGCCCGGTAGAGCACGTAGCTCTGTTGCTTCACCTCCACGCTGGCGAGCGACAGTTGCTGCTCTGAGAAGGGCTTGTCGTAGTCCGCGTCCGCCGGTGAAACGGCGATCTCTTGTGACGCTTGGTGCTTGCTGTTGATGCGCACGACGTAGCGCCCCGCCTCCCACGACAGCGTGGCCTGCGGCGGCTCGTGCACGAGCACGGGCGGCTCGCCCCGCAGCAAGCTCACGAGCGCGTGCGGCGGCATCGGCACGCGCGTGAACTGCGCCAGGTTGCAGGCGCTGGCTGGACCGCGCAAAAACACCTTCTGCCGCAGATCGAGCAGCGAGAACCGACGCCCGTCCGAGGTCAGGGTGGAGAGCGTGGCGCCGAAGGGGCTCACCACGTCCAGCCGCACGCTGTCCGGGCTCTGCACCATGAACAAGAGCGAGCCGCGCACGCGGCCCTCCTTGCCGAAGTAGTCGATCTTTCCTTCACCCGCGAGGCCACGGCTGCACTGCTGCTGCTGCTTCAGCCGCGCCAGCAAGCTAGCCGCGTCCGGGAAGCGGGAGGGCGGCGCCGGGCGATGACAGCCGGTCGCCGCCACCCACGTGAGCAGCGCGATGGCCAGGCCGCGCACGGCCTTAGCGCAGCCCTTCCAGCACGTCGAAGTCCGGCAGCGGCAGGTGCAGCTGATGCTTGGCCACGCCGACCGAGTGCTGCTCGCACAGCTCCGCCAGCGCCATGCCGTCCAGCACCGCCACCGGCGCCGCGCCCTGGGCCGCGGCCTCCTCGCGCGCGCCGCTCAGCACCTGACCGGTCGTGATGATCCAGCCGGCGTGCGCTGGCCCGTAATGATGAAGCGCACCGCGCAGCTCCGTCACGCGCTCACGCCCCACCTCGCGCCCGTCGCGGCGCACGACGATCGCCGTGCGCACTTCACCGGCGCCGCTCTTGAGCTTGCCGCTGAAATGCATCTCCGCGCCGTGCGAGCCGTGGCGACGCACGCTGGTAAGCTCGCTGAAGCCCGAGTGCTCGAGCAGCAGCAGCACGAGCTCGCCCAAGCCACGCTGCGGCAGCTCTTGCAGGAGGCGCAAGAGCGAGCGCCGCGAGACCTCGCGGTAGCGCTCGACCAAGCCGCTCAAGTCGCGCTCGATGCGGACCAGCTCCGGATCCATCTGCCACTCCGTGAGCGCCAAGCGGTTGCCCGACACGCGGAAGCGGGGACGCTTGCCTTGCGCCTGACGCCTCAAGTTGTCGGCGCGTGCGGCGCCCAGCACCAGCC
>JAEYOT010000390.1 GCA_023411445.1 Pseudomonadota bacterium | reverse complement strand
GCGCCGTGGAGGGGATGTACTGCTCGTAGTTGCCGGCGTCGTGCCAGCCCGCTTCCACTTTCCACTTGTGCTTCTTATCCGGGTACGTGGCGTAGTCCCAGGCGATGTCTTCGTGGACGTGGCACGGCGCGTCGCGTGTAAACTCGTCCCCTTTCCACGACGCGTGCGGTAGCTCGAGGCGCGTGCGGCAGCGCTGGAAGTAGAACTGCTTCAGGCTCGCGATCAGCGCCTCCCGGTACAGCCCACTGCCGATCGTGAACGGATCGGACTTGGCTCCTCCGCCCTCGATCACGTAGCGACCTGGCGCCTCCAGCGCGGTGAAGTCCGCCTGCCAGGTCGGATCGAGCGACGCCTTGTCGACGCCCTTGTTCGCGATGTCCTCGGGCTTGAACGTGTACTTGACCTGGCCCGCTTCGTTCTTGATCACGGCGCCGCTCGGCGGCACGTTGAAGATCGCCACCTTGCGCCACTTTAGCGGGTAGCCCACCGTGTCCACCTTGATCGCCGGCACGTTCTTGCCCGGCTGAGCCGGAGCGGCTTGTGTGCTGTCCGCTCCTGCCACCCAGGGTGCGGCAATGGCGCCACTGCTGGCCGCCTGGGGCCCCGCCGGCGACGGCGCCCCACGCTGCGCGCAAGCGATGAGAGCCGCAGCGCCCCCGAGCAGCGCGATCGCAGAACAAAGGTAGACCCAGCGAGCTTTCGCCATGATGCGGCAATAGAACTTCCCGCCGCGTGCCGGTCAAGCGCCAGCGCGGTCGGCGTGTCCTCCGCGCAGCAGAGCTGCCTGCTATAGCTTGCAGGCGAGCCTGAGCCCATGAGTCAAAGCAGCCAATTCTTGAGCGAGGTTCTGGAGCAGCCGTCAGCGCTACGCCGCCTCCTGTCGCAGGGCCGCGAGCCCGTCGCAGAAGCCGCCGCCAAGCTCAGGGAGCTCCGCCCGGAATGGGCCTTGATCGCGGCGCGCGGCAGCTCCGACAACGCCGCGCGCTACGCGCAGTACCTGCTCGGCGCGCACAACGGCCTCGGCGTCGGCCTGGCCGTCCCCTCGCTCATCTCGCTCTACGGCGCGGCTCCGCGCATGGGTCGAGCTGCCGTGATCGGCATCAGCCAGTCTGGCCAATCACCGGATATCGTGGGCGTGCTCAGCGCTGCTCGCCAGCAAGGCGCGGTCACGGTTGCCGTCACCAACGACCCCACTTCGCCACTGGCGCGCGCCTCCTCCACCACGCTGCCATTGTTCGCCGGCGAAGAGAAGGCCGTCGCCGCCACCAAGACGTACACGACGGAGCTTCTGGCGCTCGCGATGCTCAGCGCGGCGCTCGAGGGCAATAGCTCCCGCCAAGCGACACTACAGCAGGTTCCGGGCTACGTGGAGCAGGTGATCACTTCGGCAGCGAGCAGCGTGGCCGCCGCCGCGGAGGCCTTCAAAGACGCCGGCAAGCTGGTCGTGCTCGGACGCGGCTTCAACTACTCCACGGCCTTCGAGGTTTCCCTGAAGATCAAGGAGACGTGCTACTTCATCGCGGAGCCCTACTCGGTGGCGGATCTGCTGCACGGGCCGGTCGCGATGATCGACCAACACTTTCCCGTGATCGTGGTGGCGCCCAGCGGCGCCACGCAGGTAGACATCCCCAAGCTGTTCGATCTGCTCAACCTGCGCGGCGCGCGCACCTTGGCGATCTCGGACCGAGCGGACGTGCTCGCGCGAGCCCAGCTTGGCCTAAGGCTGCCGAGCGACGTGCCGGAGTGGGTCTCGCCCATCGTCGCGGTGGTGGCGGGGCAGCTGTTCGCCCACGCGCTCTGCCTCGCCAGCGGGCAAGATCCGGACAAGCCGCGCGGCTTGTCCAAGGTCACGTTGACGCGCTGACCGCCGTGCTGCTGGCGGCTAGGGGGTCAAGGCGACGTGTGAAGCGCTACACCCTTCAGTTCCGGCTCCAGCGTCAGCGTTGCGAGCGAGGAGCGCGCCGCTCCTTAGCTGCCCCTCACGCGTTGGGAGCAATTCCTCTGCCTCTGGAAGCAAGCGGCTGGCCCAGGTCGGGCCGTCGCGAGATCCGTCGGCTTCCAAAGAACATAGATTTTTACAATTAATACGCTAGTTTAGGTTCAGCGCACATTGACGCTGGGGCTCGGCGCAGAAGAGCGATATACGGTCGGAGCCCTGGCCTCCGGGGCGCGTCCCTGTTTCCGTCTCCCCGCCGGCCGGGGCCGGCAGCCGAAAGCAGGAACGTGGCTGCGTCCCCTCCCGCGCGTCCTTGACGGTCCCAAATCGGGCGGGTTACCCTGAAGTGTTCGGGAATTCTATGATTTTTCCGCTCTGGGCTCAGCTCGACCCCGCCGCCGACGCGGCCGGTGTGTCTGGGCTTCCGTGCGGCGTGCGTGGTTCGGAGGCGTGCCGAGCAGGGGGACAGGGTGACGGCTGACTACGACGAGAAGACGCGCGTCACGCAGGTGGTGCAGCAGCCGCCGCCCGATGACTCTCCGAGCAACGATTGCCTGGTCGTCATTTATACCGCCGAGCCGGGCTTGCTCGGCAAGCGCTTCGTGCTCGACAAGAGCCCCACGCGCGTCGGCCGCGGCGCGGATAGCCAGATCGTGCTGGAAGGCGACTCGGTTTCGCGCCGGCACGCGCACCTCGAGCGACGAGCCGGTGCTTGGTACGTGGTGGACGACGGCTCCACGAACGGCACCTACGTCAACGAAGAGCAGATCTCGCGCGAGCAGCTGCTCAGTAACGGTGACCGCATCAAGATCGGTCCCAGCATCCTGAAGTTTTTGTCCGGCGCGGACGCCGAAGCCAAGTACCACGAAGAGATCTACCGCATGACCATCGTCGATGGTCTGACGCAGATCCACAACAAGCGCGCGCTGTTCGAGGCGCTTGAGAAAGAGCTGATGCGCGCGCGCCGCTACGAGCGCGACCTCAGCCTGTTGATGTTCGACATCGACTTTTTCAAGCGCATCAACGATCAGTACGGTCACCTCGCCGGCGATCACGTGCTGCGCGAGCTGGCTCGCGTCGTGCAAGAGCGCATTCGCCGCGAAGAGGTGTTCGCTCGCTACGGCGGCGAAGAGTTCGTCATCTTACTGCCGGAGACACCGCTGCAAGGCGCCGCCGCGCTAGCGGAGAACTTGCGCGCACGCGTCGCCAACCACGCCTTCGTGTTCCAAGGCGAGCGCATCCCCGTCACGGTGAGCATCGGCACCGCGCTGCTCGGCGAGAACGACAAGGTCGCCGCCGACTTGATCCAACGTGCCGACGAGAAGCTGTATGAAGCCAAGCGTGGCGGCCGTAACCGCGTGTGCTCGTGACCGACGCTGAACAGCTCGAGCCGCCGCGCGACGAGGGTCCGCGCATCGTCGTCACGCCGCCAGGGCCCAGCTCGCGCACGTGGCTGGTGCGGCACGCCCACGTGGCCGCGCCCATGGGACCGCCACCGCAGCCGGGGCCGCCCAGCGGCATCGTTTACGCCACTGGCCACGGCTCCAACGTGGTCGACGTGGACGGTAACCGCTACGTGGATCTGGCCGGCGGCTTCGGCGCGCTCCTGCTCGGGCACCGGCCTCCCACCGTGCAACGCGTGCTCAAGCTGCAAGCCGATCGGCTGCTGCACGCGCTGGGCGATCTCTACCCCGCCGACGCCAAGATCGCCCTGCTGGAGCGGCTGACCCGGCTCTACCCGGAGCCCGGAGCCAAGGGCATCGTGGCGCAGTCCGGCTCGGACGCGGTGAGCGCGGCGCTGAAGACGGCGAAGCTTGCGACCGGTAAGCCTGGCGTGCTGGCGTTCACGGGCGCGTACCACGGGCTCGGCTACGGGCCGCTGGCTGCCTGCGGGCTGCGCGAGAGCTACCGTGCGCCGTTCGCTGAAGAGCTGAGCCAGCACGTCCGCTTCGCTCCGTATCCGGCCACGCCCGAGCTCGCCGAGGAGTGCTTGGCGGCCTGCGCGGCGCACCTCGGGCATGGCGACATCGGCTGCGTGTTGCTCGAGCCCGTGCTCGGCCGCGGCGGCGTGGCCAAGCCGCCGCCCGGCTTCCTGCCGCAGCTGGCCCAGCTGGCACGCGCGAGCGGCGCGCTCTTGATCGCCGACGAGATCTGGACCGGGCTCGGTCGCGCCGGTGCCTGGCTGTGCTCCGTGGCCGAAGGCACGCTGCCCGACCTGATCTGCCTCGGCAAGGGGCTGGGCGGAGGCTTACCGATCAGCGCCGTCATCGGCAGCTCGAACGTGATGCAGTGCTGGCGGCGCGAAGCCGAGGTGGTACATACGGCCACGTTCGCTGGCTCGCCGCTCGCCGCCAGCACGGCCATCGCCACGATGGAAGCGCTACAGAAAGAACGACTGCCCGCGCGCTCGTCCGAGCTGGGCGCGCGTTTCCTCGGCGCGCTGCGCGATGCGCTGGCCGCGTGCCCTCAAGTGCGCGAGGTGCGCGGCGCCGGGTTGATGCTGGGTATCGACCTGGGTGAGCGCCCCGGCGCCGCGAGCCGCCTGATGCGCGGCATGCTCGAGCAGGGCTACATCACGTCCACCGGCGGCGGGCGGCGCGAGGTGCTGGTGCTGACGCCAGCGCTCACCATCTCGGAAGAAGTGCTGTGGGGCGCGCTGCCGGTCTTGGCGGAGCAGGTCGCTCGACTGGACTGACATGACCGCCTGCGCCGCGATGCTCGAGGCCTCCGATCGGCTACACCAACGCGTCCAGCGCTTCGCCGCGGGCGACGGGGCCGATTCGTTCGCGGACCTGGCGCTGGCCATCGCGCAGTTTCAGGCCGAGCACTCGCCAGGCTTCGCGCGCCTGCTCGCCGCGCGCGGCGCCAAGCTCGCGACCGTGGATGACATCCCGCCCGTGCCGGCAGACGCGTTCCGGCTCGCGCGCGTGGCCACCTTTCCCGATGAGCTTGCGCGCGTGCGCTTCTTCACCAGCGGGACCACCGGCGCGGAGCGCGGCACGCACGCCATGCGCCGGACGGACACGTACGAGGTGCTGTCGCTCGCGTTTGGGCGGCAGGCGCTGGTGCCGAGCGGCGCGCGACCGCTGATCGTCGCGCTGGCGCCGAAGCCGAGCCAGCCGCCGAGCTCTTCGCTCGGCTACATGATGGCGCACTTCATGGAGCAGCTCGACGGGCAGCCGCTCGACGCGGCCGAGCCTCGCTTCGACGTCACAGCGGACGCGCGCTGGCTGCTCCAGGAGAGCGGCGCCGATCTGACCGGCTTGGAGCGCGCCGCGCGCGCGGCGGCGGAGTCGGGCCGACCGCTGCTGCTACTCGGCACCGCCTTCGCGCTGGTCCGCTTGGTGGACGACCTAGCAGGCCGCACGCTGCCGCTGCCGCCTGGCAGCGTGGTGATGCAGACCGGAGGCTTCAAGGGTCGCTCGCGCGAGGTGACGATGGACGAGCTGCGAGCGCAGGTGAGCGCCGCCCTCGGCACGCCGCGGCTGCGCGTGATCGGCGAGTACGGCATGACGGAGCTGACCAGTCAGCTCTACGAGGCGACCGTCGGCGAGAGCGAGCTCGCCTCGCTCCACCCCGCAGCGCCGCCAGGCACGTACTTCGAGCCACCCTGGCTACGGGTCACGCCGGTGGACCCCGCCAGCCTGCGCCCCGTGGCCGACGGCACGCCAGGGCTGGCCCGCTTCGTGGATCTGGGTAACGTGGACAGCGCGGTGAGCGTGGTCACGCAAGATCTGGTCGTACGCAGCGGCGGTGGCATCCAGCTGCTCGGACGCCAACCTGGCGCGCCGCCGCGAGGCTGCTCGCTGGCGATCGAGGCGCTGCTTGGCGGTTGAGCGGGAGCGCCGAGCGCGGGTGGAAGAGCTGCTCGCCGCCGCGCGGGTGCTGGCCGATCCTCGAGCCGCGGAGAGCCTGGCGCTGCGTCAGCGCCTCGAGCAAACGACGGGCCTGTCGCGGCCCAGCATCGACTTCGCGCTCGAGCGCTGCCTGGAGCAGCGGGTGAGCGAGCGCGATCTCGGCTCGCTCATGGCGCGCACCCC
>JAEYOT010000791.1 GCA_023411445.1 Pseudomonadota bacterium | reverse complement strand
GGGCTGCCCAGCGCCGGGATGCGGCTGCGCAGCTTGCGCTTCGTCCGTGCTTCCAGCTGTCGAGCTCGCTCGCGCGAGACGCCGAGGCTGCGCCCGATCTCTGCCAGCGAAAGCTCCTCTGCGGGATCTGCCATCAGGCGATGCTCGGCGATGTAGCGCTCGCGCGGATCGAGCTCCGAGACGGCGCGAGCTACGGCAGTCTCCATGCTGCCGCCGACCTGCCGCTCGAACAAGCTCCGCTCTTGATCGTCCGGAGCTGGCAGTAGATCCACCAACTTGACGGGCGAGTCATCGAGCACCTTGACGTCCAGCGAGACGTCGCGCGCCTCGAGCCGGTGCACCATCTTGCGTAGCTCCTCCGGCGTCACGCCGACGCGCTCGGCCACCAGACGATCGGCCGCTTCACCCTCACCCATGAGGTTGACGGCGCGCACTCGCTCCCGCCGCAGGCGAAAGAACAAGCGCGACCGGAGCGGACCCGAGCCACCGCCCACCATGCTCCACGACTTGATGACGTGATCCAGGATGTAAGCGCGGACCCAGTGTGCAGCGTAAGTGACGAAGCGAATCCCGCGCTCGGGATCGAACTTGCCTAGCGCGTGCACCACGCCGAAGTTGCCTTCGGCGATCAGCTCGCTGACAGGCACTCCGTAACGCCGGTACTTCATGGCGACCGCCACGACGTGTCGCAGGTTGGCGCGCGCGAGCGCGTCCCCCGCCGCCCGGTCGCGGTGCAGCTTCCACCGCAGCGCGAGCGCCATTTCTTCGTCCTTGTCCAGACGCGGAGCCCGCTTGGCTTCCGCGATGTAAAACGCTACGTCGTCGTTGCGGGAGTTCATGACCAACACCTGTGCTTCCAGCCCTCGCCGGAGCTCTGCAATCCCATTGGCAAAGTCCGTGCCCTCAGCGTTGAGGGCCGTTCAAGACGTCATCGATTTTGCGAAGCGCCTCGTCCAGTGCGAGGCGAATGGCCCGCATGGTGGCGGGAGACATGCGGCCGCGGTGAGCGCCCTTCCGAAACGTCGTCATCAGTTGGCCGACGCGCTTCATGAGCTCGGCGAAATCCTGTGCGTAGGATTCCCACGGCTGATCGTCGGTGAATCGCGCATAAAACTCGTCGACGCTTGCGCGATTCGTCTCGAGCTCGGCCTTGCCGGCGTCCGTGATGGCGTAGACCTTTCGGCCTTCCTGCTCGACGACGTGCGCGTGCTGTAGCTCTTCGAGCATCTGCAGCGTCGGGTAAATCACGCCCGGGCTTGGCCGGTATTGGCCGCCCGCCCGCTGCTCGATGTGCTGAATAATCTCGTAGCCATGGCGCGGTTGATTCGCGATGGCCTCCAGCACCAAATAGCGAACGCCACCACGCTCGGCGCGCGGAGGGGGATCGCCCATCGCGTCCGCCCACCACGGGCGGCCGCCTCGCCCGCCGCCGCCGAAGCCGCGGCCGGCGTTGCCGCCCCAGCCTCGACTCATGAACCAGAAGTGCTCCGGCCCGCAGGCGGAATCTCGATGCATTTGGAACTTCTCCAGTAGAAACAAGTGGTTACGTGCCAGGTGGCACGGTCCCGATATGTCTCGCGATATGTCGTTAGATATAGCTATAGATATATCTGCCACATCGTCAAGGCTCGTAGGATGAAGTTTCTTTCAGCGACCACCGTGAGGGTGCTGGTCACGGAGCGCCGGGGGTCCCAGAAGAGGCGGACCGGAAGCGGTCGCTGCGTTCATCCGGCGAGGCAGCAAAATCCGTCACTGCCGAGCGGCAACAAACGCGGACACGCGTCCGGACAGGTGTCCGCATCGGACGGAGTGTCCGGGTGCTGTGCGCGGCGGCAGCTCGCGTGAGCTGAGCTGACGCTACTCGCTGGTCCGCCGAGCGCGTTCGTTGCCCTGTAGCTTCTGGCCGGCTTTCTCCAAGGCCTTGCCGGTCTCGTCAGCGGCGCGTTTGGCGGCTTGGCCGGTCTTGTCGGCTGCGCTCTTCAGAGCCACGCCCGTTTCGTCCGCGGCGCGGTCCACCTTCTTGCCGGCGCGCTCGAGTGGTCCTTCTGCCTCTTGGTTCTTGTGGCAGCTGGTGGCCCAGAGCGTGAGGATGGCGATCCAAACCAGGCGCTTCACAGCTCTACTTGTAGAGCACCGCATCATCGCCGCCAACGACGGCGCGCTCGCACGAGGCCGCTCGGGTCCTGAAACCCAGCGCGAAACGCCGCTTCTTTCGCGGGGATGCCGCGCGCGGTCAATTCGGTCACCAGGCGCAAGCGCTCAGCGTCGAGCAGCTCCTGAAAGGAGCAGCCCTCTAGCTTCAAGCGTCGCTGCAACGTGCGCGGGCTCATGCTCAGCGCTTGCGCCACCTCCTCCAAGGAACGCACCACACCTGCTTCGCCTGCGAGGAGCGCTCGGACACGCGTGGGCACGGAGTCCCGAGCCGGGAGCAGCTCGAGTGCCTTGGCCGCCTGGCGCTCGAGCGCTTGGCCCAACCAGTCACGCAGACCTCGCAGGGGCCGATCGACGAGGGAGGAGGCGAGCGTCAAGCGGTTACGAGCGGCGTCGAAGCGCGGCTCCACGCCAAAGTAGTCGCTGAGCTCGCTCACGTCGCCCATTGCTGCGTGTGAGAGCTCGACGGCCAGCGCCTCCGCGTCTTCATCGACGAGCTCGCGAACGCCTTGCATCACTTCGGCTAGCGCGCACTCAGCCGTGACGGCCGCCGCGAGCGCGCTACCGCCCGGATGGCGAAACTCGACGCCGCAGCCGAGCTCGAGCTGGACCAACCGGAAGCGCTCGCCGTCACCCCAGAGCCGCTGGTAAGCGAGCGAGCGCGAAAGTCCCCGACGAAAGCTCGGGCCAGTGACGAGCAAAAGCCCGGCCAGGCCGTAGCTCTCCTCGCTGGTCGTGCGAGAGAGCGCCAGGCCCAAGCCGCTCGTGCCCAGCTCGGCCGCTGCCAGCTCCAGCAAGCGATCGGAGACTTCATACGGAACGCGCGCGTCGCCCGGCGCCAGCGCCTCGCGAGTCAGACCGACCTCGCTGAGCGCGCGGCTCGTTCGCTCCTCCCCCGCGCGCTGCTCGAGCAGCCGCACCAGGCGCAGGACCATGGCCGCCGCAATGGTGCCGTGCTTTCCGCTCATGGCCCTCCGCGCGGCGCGCTTGGCGTCCGAGGCCTCGTGATGTGGCGCGCGCGGCTTTGCAGGTGCTGGCAGCGCGCTCTTAGCTTGCTGACGGCCATGCTGCGTTTGCTCACCATCTTGATCCGCACGTTCCTTACGACACTCTGGTCGCGCTGGCGACGGGGTCCGCGGCTGCCGAGCTGGGGCTTTCAGTTCGAGTGGATGGTCGCCTTCTTGCGGCAAGATTTCGCCGAGAGCGCGGCTTGGCCTTACCCGCGCCTGCGCGCGGAGCTGAACGGCCGGCGTTACCCCGCGCGCTTCGCCCGCCAGGTGACCACCAGCCAGGAGCTGCTCGGCGGCGTGCCGGCGGTGCGCTTCACGCCGCCCGACGCGGCGTCCGGCACCGTGCTGTACCTGCACGGCGGCTCGTACATCTTCGGTTCGTTGACGACGACGCACCGCGAGCTCGTGGCGGAGCTGGCGCTGCGCAGCCGGCGTACCGTGATCGGCATCGACTACCGGCTGGCGCCCGAGCACCCTTTCCCGGCCGCGCTGGAGGACGCGCTGGCGGCGTTCGCTGCGTTGGTCGAGAGTGGCATCGCGCCTTCGACCCTGGTCGTGGCAGGCGATTCGGCGGGCGGCAACCTAGCGCTGGCGCTGCAGCTGGCGCTGCGAGAGCGTGGGCGCGAGCAAGCGCGCGCCGCTGTGCTGCTCTCGCCGTGGCTCGATCTCGCGGCGCGCCGCCCGTCGTGTCGCGCCGCGGATGACCTCGACTATGGACAGACGCCCTTCTTGCTGCAGCACGCCCGCGATTTCGCTGGCGGCGTGCCGCTCGAAGATCCCAGGCTCTCGTTGATTGACGCGGACTTGGCGGGCCTCGCGCCGCTGTTCGTGCTGGTCGGCGGGGCCGAGCGCCTGCACGATGAGGGCTTGGAGCTCGCAGAGCGCGCGCGCCAGAGCGGCGTACAAGTCGAGTCGTGCGTGGCGCACGAGCTGCCGCACAACCCGCCAGCGCTCAGCGCGCTCCACCCAGAGGCCGCGCGCGCGTTCGGCGTCGCCTGTGAATTCGTAAGCAAATCATTGAGTTGACTACCTGAGGGATTGTTGCTGTAGCGACAACGGTCGGGTGCAGGGGGCGCCATTGTGGCACCAAGGCGCAGGCTTACCTTCTCGCGTCGAAGGAGCCACATGACTGAGTCCACGCAAGCTCGTGAAGTAGAGAAGGTGCTCGCCTCCCATCGCCAACTGGAGGGCGCCGGCTTCGTGGTGCGACGGCCGCTGCCCGCGCCAGGGCTGTCGGCGCTCGATCCGTTCCTGCTGATCGATGAGATGGGGCCGGTGGAGTACGCGCCCGGTGAGGCGGTCGGCGCCCCGGATCATCCGCACCGCGGCTTCGAGACGGTGACGTACGTGCTGGAAGGTGAGGTGGTGCACGAAGACTCGGCGGGTCACCGCGGCGTGATCAAGCCAGGTGGCGTGCAATGGATGACGGCTGGAGCCGGCATCGTGCACTCGGAAACACCGTCGGCGGCGGCGCTCGAGACGGGCGGCCGCGCTCACGGCTTCCAGATCTGGGTGAACTTGCCGGCGAGGCTCAAGATGACGCGCCCGCGCTATCAAGAGCTCGCTGCCGAGCAGATCCCGACCGCCGCCAGCGCAGACGGTACGGCCCACGTGAGGGTGATCGCCGGTGAGGCGCTGGGCGCCAAGGCGGCGATCGACACGCACACGCCCATCGTTTATCAGGATTGGTCGCTGCAGCCCGCCGCGGACGTGACCGTCCCCGTCGCAGCCGAGCAGCGGGTGCTGATCTACGTGTTCGGCGGTGACTTGCGCGTCGGCGACCAGGGCACCCAGGTAGCCGATGGTCAGCTGGCGGTGCTGAGCTCGGGCGAGGCCGTGAGGCTGCGCGGCGGCTCCGCTCCTGCGCGCGCACTGCTGCTCGGCGGCGCGCCTTTGGGCGAGCCCATGGCGCGCTACGGCCCGTTCGTGATGAACACGGAGCGGGAGATCCTACAGGCCTTCGAGGACTACCGCTCGGGCCGGATGGGCGAGATCACGCGCACCGCGCAGGTCGGGTAACGGCTCAGGCCGTCGCCCGCAAGGCCTCGCCAGAGGCTCCCATCCGCTCGGCGAACGCGCGAAACTCGGCGCGGAGCTCGGGCGGGTGGGGCCCCGCTGCCACCGCCAAAGTCACGGCGAGCGCCTGGTCGAGCTCGGCTCGCTGCACGAGCTTCTCCACGAAGGTGGCGCAGGTCTCGACCAGCACACCGACGAAGGCTGGCAGCGCCAGGGTCCGGATCAAAAGTTGCGTCAGCTCCGCCGAGCAGCCGCGCTGCGCCAGCATCAGGCCGAGCTTGGTCAGCGCGGCGTAGCTCTGCAAGCGGGTCGCCACCCAGGTCGCGTCTTGCTCGCGCGTTTGCAGCAGGTCCGGCGAAAACGGACGCGGCAGGGAGCTCGCGTCGGCGCTGCCAACGCGTGCCACGACGAACAGCGCGCTGCCGTCCACCACCCGGACGACGTCGAAGCCACTGCGCCGCAGCAGCGCCGGCAGCGTATTCGGGCTGTAGCTCACGAGGTGCACGTTTTGGAAGAAGTTCTCTTCGAGTAGCCCGTAAGGCTGGTACACGTTGGGGACTTCGATCAGCAGACGACCGTCTGGCTTGAGCAGGCTGCGGATCTTCAACAGCGCGCCGAGCGGATCGTGAACGTGCTCGAGCACGTGAAACCACTGCACCTGATCGAAGCGGCGCTCACCACGATCGAACTCCTCCAGTGAGCCCGTGAAGCAGGGGATACCAGCCGCGCGTGCCTGCTCGGCCTCGGCTTCGCCCGGCTCGATCCCGAACGGGACGATGCCGTGGCGGTCGCGCATCAAGGACAGCGTCTTGCCGTGGCGACAGCCAATTTCGAGCACGCTGTGGCCGCGCGCCGGGCTGGCCAGCGCCAGCGCATTGTCGGCCTGCGTGCTGTGCCAGGCGAGCAGCGTCTCCTCGTAGCCGGGTTGTCCAGGAGCGATCGGCTTGCCGTCCTTGCCGGCGTAGCCCACGGCACCGTAGTGCTGACGGTACGCGGAGCGGTAGTACTGACTCATGGCCTCGCTGGTCGGGCGCGGCGTGATGTACACGGTCGCACAGACGGCGCAGCACAAATTCCGTACTGCCATGCCGAAGCGGCCCTTCTGACCGACCACGATGCCCTCCGTGCCTCCGCACAGCGGGCAGCACACGTCTTCGGTCGCCTCAGGGATCGCAAGCTCCATGCGCCGCGTTCAGCAATATGCGTTCCATCACTGGAAGAGCGGTTCCTTTGCGGCTTCGTGTTCGCGGCGCGCGTCAGGCCCTTGGCGAGTGTCAGGCGTTTGACGCCGCCAGTGGCATACTGCGCTCGTGAGCAAGGCGTTCACCAAAGACGACGACGCTGGCGACGCGCCGGCCTTCGTATCGCGTCGCGCACCGCTGCCGCGCGGCAGCCCCAACTACGTGACGGCGCGCGGGCTCGCTCAGCTG